>JAIPJV010000063.1 GCA_021734005.1 Fidelibacterota bacterium | reverse complement strand
AAAATTTTTATACCGCTTTTTAATGCGATAATTGTGTTTCCCGGCTCGAAACTTGGCTCCTACTATTTCCATGAAAAATTGCCGGGATATTTCCCGCACTTCAGCAATTTTATCGGATATACTATCCAGACTGGCATCCACTTCATCCAGTTTTTTGATCTGTCGTGAAAATTGGCGCAACTGTTTGACCAGACCATAATTTTTCTGTCCCCGCTGAAATTTATTGAGCAGATAAGAGAGAGCAGTTTGCCGTACCTCATCAGCAAAAAAGGAATAGCCATTCTTTTCAAAATTATGGGCCTCATCAACGACCAGAATGGAATATGGCGGTAGAACTTTATTATCAGCAGCTGCATTGGCCATGAGCAGCGAATGATTGACCACAACTACGCTGGCTTTTCCGGCAGCAAAGCGGGCCTTCCCCAAAAAGCAGCCATCATGCTTACGGCAAACACTGGTTGTACAATACCCTGGTTCAGAGCAAATTTCCGACCAAATTCGCCAGTTGTAGCGCACAGGAAAACCATTATTCTCAGAAATGTCCCCTGTTTTTGTATGCTTTAGCCAGATGATCAGGGGAATTAAATTGGAGCGTTCAGAAAGAGGCACCCGTTCGCCGACATTATTGAGGAGTTGATTCCAGCGGGTCAGACAGATGTAGTTTTTGCGACCTTTTAGCAGCACAGCAGAAAAAGGCAATTGCAGATCGTGAGCAGCAAAGGGAATTTCCTTGCGGAAAATCTGTTCCTGCAAATTTTTGGTATTACTAGTGATCACGATTCTCTTGCGCTCATTCTGATGTGTATTCCAGACTACACACGGAATGATATAGCCCAGAGATTTACCTACACCAGTTCCCGCTTCTATCAAAGCTGTGCTTTTCTCCTCCAGAGTATTGTAAACTATTTTGGCAAATTCCTCCTGCTGAGGACGGTCTTCATAGCCATCAATTTTTTCAGACAGAACTCCCTGACTGCCAAAAAATTCCTCCAGATCCAGATCTGATTGTGAGCGACGGTTTTCAGATTTGACCACATTACGCGGCGGATCCCAGTCAATACCAGGGCCTGACTTTTTGCTCAGGTCTTTATTAAAGGAGCGTAATTTAGCTAGATTCTTATAGAGTTTCTTATTAGGTTCCCGCGTATTTTTCAGGATTCGATTAATAGTCTGAAAAGTGTCATAATCATACAGGGCAGCTTCTTTAATAAGTTCGACAAAAATCTTTCCCGTATTAACAGCATCAGCTTCTGCCCGGTGAGCATCTTCAGTTGAAAGATTCAGATATTCCGCGACTGTTCCCAGTTTGTGATTGCTGAGATAAAAATAAAAAGCCCGTGCCAATAAAAGAGTATCGTACAAATTGCCTTTTATCCCGGGCAATTTTTGTCCTGTTCTTTTCAGAGCACTTTTCAGAAACCGAATATCAAAACCGATATTATGGGCAACAAGGGGTTTGCCTTCCACAAATTTAATAACTTCAGGAATTCGCTCATCAAAACTGGCTTTATCTTTGACCATGGCATTGCTAATACCAGTCAGCAATTCAATATCCGAAGAGATTTTTCGCTCCGGCTTACATAAAAAAGTTAGTTTGTCTTCAATTTTACCATCTTTGAATAAAACTGCTGAAAACTCGATCACAGAATCAAATTCCGGTTCAAGGCCTGTAGTTTCCACATCAAAAGTAATAAATTCATCCAAATTCAGGTCTTCAAGAATACTAATATTCATACTTATAATCCTGCAAATACTTTAGTAACATCGATTATCAAAGAGGGTTTGCGCTTTAACATGGTCGTCATCAGTTTGGAAATTTTGACCTCTTCGGGAGGCGTATTTTCAAATTTTTCAGCCAGCTTATTGAAATCCTGATCATTAATTTTAAGCATGGCTTCTTTGAGACGATACATGCGGCGGTAATCTTTTCCGATTGTACGGTGCCATTCTTTTTCAAAGCCTTTGAGCATACTTTGTGAAGTATCCCCGGCTAAAATAGCTTCCCGGGCTTGTTCACCAGCCATTTTTCCGGCTGCCAGAGCTGAAGCTATTCCCCCGCCGGTCAAAGCATTTGTCATATGGGCGGCATCGCCAATCACGATAAAATTGTCATTGACCAGCTGTTTTAGACTGCTAGCAGCGGCCACTCCTCCTGCTGCAGAATTGACCATTGTGGTTTCTGGAAAATTTTCTTTGACAAATTCTTCCAGCATATCTACTGCAAGTTTCTCCTCACTGTAGAGCCCGTTAATTCCTAGGCCAACATTGGCAGTTTTGCTGCCTTTGGGAAATATCCAGACATAGCCACCAGGCGCAATTTGTTCTGAAAACCAGAACTGGACAGTATCCTCAGGAACATCAATATTAGTCAAGGTCATTTGATAACAGGCATCAGTGTCCCGCATAGATAGAGTTGTATCAATGCCAAAATCCCGGGCAATTCTGGATTCGATCCCATCAGCAGCAATCACCAATCCAGCCTGAACAGTGTGATCCTGTCCAGCATAATTGACTTTGACAACCGGTTTGCCTTTATCTTGAGCCCTTCTGACATGAGCTCTGGTAAAAATTTGGACACCTTTTTCTGCTGCTTTGCGAGCCATGCTTCTTTCGAACTTTTTTCTATCCAGAACAAAACCGCGCATGCTATTAGATTCCATCTCTACAAATTTTTTATCAGGAGCAACAAACTTAAACCGATTAAAAGTAGAACAAATAGCATCTTGATCAACAAAAGCATATTTTTCTAGCGCTTCTTCGCTTGTGCCTTCTGCACAGCGGACGGGTACGCCAATTTCCCGATCTTTCTCAAAAAGAGCAACACTGATATTATCATCAGCACAATTAATAGCAGCATTCAAGCCCGCCGGTCCGCCTCCTACAATGGCAATATCATAGGAATCTTTAAGCATCCTGCCCCCTTTCTTCATTCAAAGAGAGCGCTCTGACCGGACAGATGCGAGTGCATTTTGTGCAGGCTGTACATTTTCCCTGGTCAACTTCCACATATTTTTCAAACATTTCCAGAGCATTGACAGGGCAAACACTCACGCACAGACCGCACAGATCACAGCGTTGATTGTCAACTTTAAGCATTTTTTTCTCCGGTTTCTTCAATATTTCCAAAATTGGGGAACCGAATCTCATAGCGCTGGTCATAATAATTTTTGGACAGATAATAGGCGATCACAGCAAACACAAAAAACCAGGGATACTGAGAGCTGCTAAAAAAGACAAAAAAGAATAAAGTATAGGAAACTGTTCTTACAATCCAGAGGTGATTGACCTTGAAAACCAAAATAATATACAAAACCAGGCCTAATAGCAAAGAATGAGTTAGCATAGGATCACCCAGCTTGAGCCCCCATAAAAATGCACCTAGAGCCAAAACTGCTGCCAGCCAGATCAAATGTCCCCGGTCACCCATATGGACAATTTCTTCACCATCTTTATAACTTTTATAGAGCATATTTCCATCGAGAAGGAAGATCAAAGTCAGAAGAGAAACTATTTCCAATAAATAGGGAGCAAACATTTTCAAAGTAGCCAGATTCAAGGATCCTTTGATCTGCCAGCCAAAGCCAAACAGCAAAATGGTGAATACAACATTGGACAGCAGCCACAATACCCCCTTCTCTTTTTTGCTAATGTTTAACAGATTGTGCCCAGCGGCTCTGATAGCAGTAATTATAACTGCAAATCCGGCCAACAGTAATTTTTGGATTAGCAGTAAGGCTCCCAATCCAAGAATCATAGCAATTACAGCAATTTTTTTAGCATTTTCTGGTTCAATTTGACCATTTTCAATCGGTAATAATTGATTGGGTTTGTCTTCATTCTCCACATGATTGATCTGATTCAGGATCAGGATTCCACCGCTTACTAGCAGAATGGCTGCAAAGGACAAAAAAGTATTCAGATCGAATCCAGTCACCCACCAGGCTGGAGAATTACTTACGGCAGCCTCCTGAGCAGCGAATCCGGCCAGAGTAACCAGGCCAACCATAATCAGAGAAATGGGATCAAACATAATCAGATAATCCAGGGTTTGCAAAACTTTCTTGGGAATCTTTAACTTCATAATGACTCTTCTTCCTTTCGCTCTTCAATATAATTTTTGGTGAAGCAAGCAGTGCAAAAATTTTCTTCCGGCATTTTCGTGGCTTCCAGAAGTCCATCTACACTCAAATATTCCAGGCTGTCAACATCCAGGTGTTCCCGAATTTCTTCCAGGCTTTTCTGATTGGCGATGAGTTCCTTTTCAGAAGGAAAATCCATTCCATAGTAGCAGGGATATTTGACAGGCGGCGAGGCAATCCTGATATGTATCTCTTCCGGATTGGCTTTTTTGATCATGCGGACCAGCTTTTTCAGCGTAGTTCCCCGCACAATCGAATCATCAACAATCACCACTCGACGGCCTTCCAGTACACCTTTGATCGTATTGAATTTTAATTTCACAGAAAAATCCCGTACTGCCTGGGAGGGATAGATAAAAGTCCTTCCTACGTAATGGTTTCTGATCAGACCGATTTCAAAACGGGCTTCCGACCTTTGGGAAAATCCCACTGCTGCAGTATTACTAGAATCGGGAACTGATATGACGACATCGCCATTGGAGACCGGTTTTTCCAGAGCCAGAATTTTACCGAACTTTCTTCTGATCTTATCCACACTGGTGCCAAAAATTTCACTATCAGGACGGGAAAAATAAACATATTCAAAAATGCAGTGCTTCTTATCTTCTTCGGCAATTGTAAACGAACGCAGACCATCCTGATCAATTATCAATAATTCACCCGGCTTAATGTCACGCACATATTCAGCGCCGATAAGATCCAGGGCACAGGTTTCCGAGACAAACACATAGGAGCCATCCAGTTTGCCCATGGCTAAGGGCCGCAGCCCATGCTTATCCCGGGCTACAATCATCTTATCATCATGCATCATAACCACTGAAAAGGCGCCCTGCACACTGCCAAAGGCATCCAGCATTTTTTCTTCAAAACTATCTTTTTCAGAATGGGAAAAAAGATGAATGATAAATTCCGTATCAGAAGTTGTCTGAAAAATTGCGCCTATATCCTCCAGCATCTTTTTGGTATTTTTCAGATTAATCAAGTTTCCATTATGGGCAATTGAAACCGAACTATTCTGAAAATTAAACAAAAAAGGTTGAATATTTTGTTTCCCACTGCCCCCGTGAGTAGAATATCTATTGTGACCTATGGCCATTTTTCCGGGCAAACGATTCATTGTGTCTTTGTCAGCGAAAACATCCGAGATCAGACCAACACCTTTTTCTACAAAACTCTTATCACCATCCCAGGAAACAATTCCACCTGCCTCTTGCCCTCGATGTTGCAGAGCATAGAGGCACAGATAGCTCAGAGTCGATGCTTCCTCATGATCATATATTCCAACTATACCACACATTAATTGTGTCCACCTTTGATTTTTATATGATTAGTATAGATCCATCCCCGCTGTTTGACTTCTGCTTCCAGACGATAAATTCCAGCCGGAACATCTATTTCCAGATTATTTGTGTATATTTTCTTGTAAAGGTCACCATTCCGGATCAATTTTACATGAGCTTTGCGGGGTAACTGGGCTTTCAATTTGGCTTCATCAGCCTGAATTGATTCCCCCATCTGAATGGCTTGTGAACCGCTCTGTGCCCAAAAGCGAAATCCTCGCGCATCACCCCGACGATAATTGGAAATAAAATTGCGACCCGACCTTATATTGTCGTAGATAATGGCTTCAGCATCTTCCTCTTCAATGTGATGATCAAAAGGCTCGTCAAGCAACAGATGAGTTCGAATAGATTTGAACATAATTTTATAATCAAAAACCGCTTTTTCAAACAGTCCCAGAATTTTTATTTTGGTAGCATGGGCATCCACAGCGCCAATGGCAGTAACTTTGCGGTCCTGATTAGCTTTGTCCCACCATTTAAGCAATTTCGTTTTCGGATGAGTAGAAAAACTGCGGGGATGCAAAAAATTCCAGAATTGATTCCGTAAAGTTGTTTTTTCCATCCAGTGCGACATCATATTCCAGAGCTCAATCACTTTGATTTCAGGATAATCCAGACTGGTCCAGTTAATTGGCGGCATTCCACGGGGCGCTTTTTCCGGATCCCGTTCTTCAAAAGGATGAGCAGCAATACCCAGCGCTCCCCTATCTTCCACCTCTTTGATGTACTCTTTATGGGTTAATTTTGCATCAAGTACCTCATCCAGACCAAAGGCCAGATAATGATGTTGATCATCAGGATCCTGAATTTCATATCCAATTCCCAGAAAAAAATCATCATACCAGCCATTGTAACCTTCACTGCGCCCTTTCATAGTCATGTGATCCGACATTAGCAAATAATCCAGACCTGCATCAATCGCAGACTGAATTATTTTTGGGTAATCACCACTTCCATCGGAATAGATCGAATGGGCATGGATACAACCAACCAGTTCATTGAAATTATCCATTATCAATCCTATCTATAATTAATATACCAAAAGCAGTACCAGCAAGATCAGCAACAATATCAAGAAAACTGAAAGTGCCCTGATCACTTTTCAGATCATGGCCTTCTTTTCCCAGTCCCAGATAGAGACTGAAACCGGCCGAATAAAGATAGGCCTGTTTATATTCTGTTTCCACCATACGATTCATTATATAATATCCTGTTGTAGTCGTGTACAACGAAAAAGTAAAGTGTTTTAATTTATCCATTGCCAGCATCCTGCCCATCAAGTCAGGCTTTTTTTGGGTTAATTGTGCTTCCTGACGCAGATTTTCAACTCCAATACTTTGACCATTACAGAAAACTGCAATCAATAAGACAAAGATGATAGCGAATTTATAACGATTCAAAATTATCCAAATATTTTAAATAATAAAACAATTAACACAAGAACTGGCGCAACAAATTTAACCAGAATTTTCCAGATATTCAGTAATATATTCGATCTTCCCTGAATTCCCTGAAGTAAGTTGGGAATCGCTTTTTTCATGCCCCAGAACCAGCCCACGAAAACCAGGATAAAGATTCCACCTAAAGGCAATAAAATATTGGAGGCAAAAAAGTCCGCAACTCCGAAAAAAGTTTTACCAAATATGTGAATATCCCGCATCGGTCCAAAGGAGAGCGCGCTGGGCACACCCAGTAAAAAAACCACTCCGCCAAGAAAAATCGTGGCCTTTTGGCGGGATAGATTGAATTCTTCCGTAAAAAAGGCTGTGATCACTTCCATCAATGAAATCGTTGAAGTCAAAGCAGCCATTGAGAGAAGCAGGAAGAATATTATGCGAAAAAATCCACCGGCTGGAATTGCATTAAACATGGACGGTAAAATATTGAAGATAAGAGCGGGTCCCTGATCAGGATGCAAGCCTAATGCGAACAGAGCCGGAAAGAACATAAAACCAGCCAGCAAGGCAATAAAGGTATCCAGAATTACAATGTTGAGCGAACAATTGACCAGATTGTCATTTTTGGACATATAACTTCCATAAGTCAACAGAGCGCCCATTCCCAGACTCAGTGAAAAGAAAGCCTGTCCCAGAGCCAGCAAAATTGTTCTCTCATTGATAGCGCTGAAATCAGGTTTCATCAGATAGGCGATTCCAGCCTGGGCTCCATCCAGGGTCACGCCCCGGACTACCAGAGCCAGCATAAAAAATAGGAGTAACGGCATCAGAATTTTAGCCGCTTTTTCAATTCCATTGCTGACGCCAAAATAGATTATCCCAACAGTCATAAACATGAAAAGGGCATGAAATCCAAGCGTCCAGAGTGGATTACCTGATAAGCCACTAAAAAATTCTCCTGCCATAGCCGGATCATTAATAGCCGCAAAACTACCTTTTACAGATTCTACAACATAACCTGCACACCATCCGGCGATCACATTATAATAAGAAAGAATTACAAATCCGGCAAATACGCCTATCCCTCCTACTGCTGTCCAAAAAAGCGAATTTTGCGATAATTGGCGAAAGCTGCCAACCGGATTTTTCTGAGCTGTGCGACCAATCAAAACTTCGGCTATAACTGTGGGCAGTCCAATGATCAGTATGCTGAGTAAATAGATGATAATGAAGGCTGCCCCACCATTTTCACCGACCAGATAGGGAAATTTCCATATATTACCTAATCCGATAGCTGAACCGGCTGCCGCCAAAATAAATCCAATTTTTGAGCCCCATTGATCTCTTTCAACTTCCATCAGTTACCCCTTAAAACTTGATTGAAAAATTTATTCCGTATCTTCTTCGAGTGTAAAAGGATGATAGCTCCAGTTTATCTTCAGGAAAATTTATCAGATGAGCATCCACATAAGCATCCAGCATGCTGATTATATGAATTCCGGCAATCCACCAGTAAGATTTATTGCGGGTCTCCTCGGGTTTCCAGGGCTCCCGCTGCAAGTTATAGCCGGTAATTGCCTGCACAGTATCCTGCTGCTGAGAAATTTCCAGTTGCTCCCAGTTTTCTTTGCCAACTTTATCTATAGTTTCTTCAACATAATTATCAATTCTGTTCCAGTAAACAACCTGGCGAATACAAAAAGCCTCGGCTCCGGCAAACAGGACAGCCTTGAGAGGCTGACGAGCATAGATCTGACCTGTGCCCGGAACAATGGCCGACATGACCATTGCTTTGCGCGGTAAAATGTGAACCGAATCCTGTTCCGACTGCAAAAGACTGATATTCAAATCAGGGTTTTCCGCCTGAATAAGACCAGTAAGAATAATCAGCAGAATTCCTGTCTTCAATCGCAAATTAACACTTCCTCCCTAATTCATCCTGTGAGCACATTAATTGCCCGGGGAATTGTATTGATCATGATCTCATTATTACCGCTATTAAAAACTTCACCATCATAATGAATTGGCAGCCGCTGTTCACTAATAATTCGAATCTTTTTCCCAATAAATTGATTGACTTCCCGAATTGTATTGATCTTGCCATTTAAAAGAGCGTGAAATTTGTAGAGTAATTTGGCTTTGGGTATGTCGGAAACAAAATTCACATCCAGTTTGCCATCATCGAGAATAGCATCGGGATTGAGAAGAATTCCGCCACCACAAGCCCGTCCATTTCCAATAGCAACAAGATAGGCATGGTCTTCCAT
>JAIPJV010000062.1 GCA_021734005.1 Fidelibacterota bacterium | reverse complement strand
TCATATGCTTGGAGCCACAATTCATCATATTGATACAAAAGATTCTGAAGAACGAATGAATTACGCCCTTGAGATCAATGAAAAATTAAAACAGGACGGGCGCAATGTATATTTTCTGCCGCCGGGTGGCTCAACTCCTGTTGGTGGACTGGGATATGCAGCTGGTTTCAGTGAGATCATGGATAATTCCCGCAAAATGGATCTTGAATTTGACCACATTTTTCATGCTTCTTCTTCGGCAGGAACTCAGGCTGGTCTGGTTGTTGGCCAGCAAATCAGCGGATGGAAAGGTGGGATCAGGGGAATTAGTGTTGATGTAGAAGCCCACCAATTGAGGCAGGATGTTTTACAATTAGCCCAAAAAACCGGCCAACTTCTGGATATCGACATCGATGATAATCTTGTTCACACTGATGATAATTATATTGGCGAAGGCTATGGAATACGAACTGAAGGCTGCCAGGAAGCTGTTCGGTTATTTGCCCGAAAAGAAGGCATCTTTCTGGACTACGTTTATACAGGTAAGGCAGCAGCCGGTCTTCTGGACTATTGCAGGTCAGGAAAAATCAAGGCTTCGGAAAATGTTCTCTTTCTTCATACAGGTGGCAACATCGAGTTATTTGAATAATATTAATTAAGAGGTCTGCTATGACATCTCAACCTTTGCAGAAAAAATCCAGACGCCTAGCCTCTCTGGATGCATTTCGCGGCATTACTATTGCCATGATGATCCTGGTTAATAATCCGGGTAATTGGAGCAAGATCTATCCTCCTCTTCGCCATGCTGAATGGCACGGTTGGACATTCACCGATCTGATCTTTCCCTTTTTCCTATTCATTGTTGGCGTTGCCATTGTACTCGCCTTTCGAAAGCGGCTCAGCCAGGGCATTCCCCCAAAACAGCTTTACCCCAAAATTTTGCGACGAACTTTGATTCTGTTTGGACTGGGACTTTTTTTGAATGGTTTTGCGGGAGTAGCCAATACCGCCTGGATAATCTATGTTTCCATGTTTGCTCTGATCCTGATAGTCTATCTAATTATCGACAATATTTCTTTTGACAAAAAGAGCCAATATCTATTTTATCTTAAACGCTTTTTTCAATTGGTTGTAATTATTTTTATTACAAATTCACTCTTTCATTTTGATCTGGGCACGCTTAGAATTCCGGGCGTCCTTCAGAGAATCGCCATCTGTTATGCGGTAACTTCGATCATTGTTCTCAATGCTAATATCAAAGCTCAGGCCTATATCACTTTTGGTATAGTCATTTTTTACTGGATCATAATGAAAGTTGTTCCTGTTCCCGGTCACGGTGCTGGAGTTTTGCAACCCGAAGGGAACCTTTGCTGGTTCGTAGATAATGCTGTTCTGGCCGGACGCACCTGGTCGCATGCACCTGCAGCCGGTTTTGATCCGGAAGGTGTTTTAAGCACTTTGCCGGCAATTGCCACAACCTTGACCGGAGTTCTGACCGGGCACTGGCTCAAAACAGAGAAAAGTGATCACGAGAAAGTCAGCGGAATGTTTGTTGCCGGTGTTTTTGGTCTCTTATCCGGAACAATTGTTGACATCTGGTTTCCCATTAACAAAAATCTGTGGTCTAGTTCCTATGTATTGTTCATGTCCGGAATGGCTTTGATTTTTCTGGCAACTCTTTACTGGCTGGTTGACATAAAAGGGTATAAAGCCTTTACCAGGCCATTTATTATGTTTGGTTCTAATGCTATCATAATGTTCACCATGTCTTCTTTTTTCGCTCGTACCCTGGGCGGGTACTGGAAAATCAATGTAGGCGGCTCAGCCATTACCATTAAAAATTATATCTATGAATATTTGCTGGAGTCCTGGCTACAACCAATCAATGCCTCTCTGGCCTATGCAATTTTTTATCTTTTGATATGGTTTGGTGTTGCCTTTATGCTCTACAAAAAACGAGTCTATATCAAGGTTTAGAATTCTCATTTGATCACATTTTTTGATGACAGTTTTCAAGCGGGAATACTTTGGCGCACAAATCTTTGAACTCTGGCCAGCAATTCTCGGGGAGAAAAAGGCTTTAGCATATAATCATTAGCGCCAATTTCCAATCCATGAATAACATCATGCTCCTTACCCATGGCCGTTAATATAATGACAGGAATATTTTGAATTCGAGGATCATTTCTTATTTTTTCAATAATTTCAAATCCACCCATCTCCGGTAATTTTACATCTAGAATAACGATCGAAAATGATGGGTTTTCGTGTAATTTCTCCAGCACTTCCGGTCCGCTTTGAACATGTTCAACCCGGTAATTTTCTCTTTCCAGCCGGTGAATGATCAGCGAACTCACAATTTGATCTTTTTCTGCCAGCAATACCTGATGAACCGGGAGCTGACCGCACTTGTGAGAGCATAAAATTTGCGCTCCACCCCGCTTTTGGGCTTCATTGATAATATTGGAGACCGAAACATAGGCATCATCAATATGGCTATCGTATTCAAATTGACGGCAGCCTGCTGAAAAGGTGGTTTTCAATTTTACATCTTTATATTCTAATTCATAATCTTTGACAAAATCCAGAAGGTCTTTAATTTTTTGACCGATTCCCGCTTCTTTGCATTGTGGTAAAAAGAGGACAAATTCATTTGTGTACCATTGACAAATATGCTTTTTTACATCGAGCTTTTTTTTAATCCACTCAGCATATTGATTGATGATTTTATTACCGATTTCCTGACCGTATTCATAATTGATTGATTGAAAATTATCAATTTTGATAATAGCCAGCGAGTAATAGGAATCTTCAGTTGATCGGGATTTTTCCATTTTAAACTTTTTTATCATGCCATTTTTAGAAATTGTGCCGTCTATAAGCTGTTCGTTGGTTTTTGTATCGGCAGGAAAATGTTCTTGCACAGAGGAAACCAGCCGATCAATTTCAAAGGGCTTGACAATAAATTCCCGGGCCCCAATTTCCAGACATTCCTTTTGAACAGCGGGATTGGCCTCTTCACTTAAAACCAGGACGGGAATACTCAGAGTTTCAGTACGACTCTTTAAAACCTCGAGAAGTTTCCTGCCATCAGCATCAGGCAGAACAATATCCATTAGCACCATATCGATTCTATTCTCAGCCAATTGTAACCGGGCTTTATGGCTGCTTTCTGCCACAATCACCCGAAATCCTTCCGGAGCAAGCACAGTTTTAACCAATTCAGTAGTCAGATCATCGTCATCTATTATCAGAATTGTGGGCTTTTGTTCTTCCTGCTCACCAAGCACCCCTTCCAGTTCTTCTATAAATTCATTTAACGCCATTACAAGATCATCACCTTCGTAATGATCAATTTCCTCAGCTATTTGGCCTATCTCTGTATATCCGTAAGCATGCGCGGTATTTTTGATAGTATGTAAAATGTTCCTTATCGTTTCCAGAGCCTGGTCCCGGTTTGTATCCAGATAACCCATGCTAACTTTGATAGCATTAATTTTTTTGGGAAGTATATTTAAAAATTTTTCCTGTAAATAGTTAATAACTTCCTCCTTTGAATATTATTTCTCTTACTGAAATTCTGGGGTTTAATAAAAAATTTGAAATACTGATAGTTGAGTAATATCTTATTATAAAAAATAAAATTAGCGAAACAATAGAATCGCTTTTTAATTGATAGGAATAAACCATGCTCTGCTGATTGAAAAATATAACTTTAACATGGTATCCACAGATGTTAAATTAACTTGTGTATTAATTTATAAAAAAATTAGACTTGATTACAGAAATAACATATAATTTTTTGCAAAACACCCCTTTTGAGGAGTTGTTAAATCCTGCTCAACAGTTTACTGTTGACATAACAGTAATTATTATATTAATCGTTTTCATAAGTTTTCTTTTTATAATTTCAGTAATTTTTGCTCTGATAACCCTGGTGTTGCGATTAAAAAATTATCTCAAAGGACGCAAATGGAGCAATCTGGAAGAACGCTGGCATAATGATCTGCTGGCTGTCCTTTCCGAGGCAGAAGAGCCCCGGATACTGCTTGATAAAGTTAAAAATGAACATAAACTCTATTTTTTAGACTATCTGTTTCGCTTTGCCCTTCGTATCAAAGGTCAGGAGCTCGCTACTCTAACTGAAATTGCCAGACCTTTTGAAGATACTTTGTTAAAGCGCCTATCAGAAGGCGATACAACTCAAAAAGTGCGGGCGATTATCACCCTGGACAAGCTCCAGCTGCCTGTTGACAAAGCTGATTTCATCCAGTTACTCGATGATCCTTCACCGCTTGTTTCTCTGTATGCAGCCCGGGCAATGATTAAACAGGAATACTCTGACCAGAAAGAAGTTTTGGAAAAAATAGTAGCCACACTGCCCCGCTACCAGGACTGGAGCTATCGTCTATTGTCCAACATCTTGGCCCAGGCCGGTTCTCAAAGGGCTGGTTTTTTGCGCAAAAAATTATTGGATAAAAGTTTAGATAAAAAAACACGAGTAATTATTGGCGAAAGTCTGATTTTGCTAAATAATATAAAAGCTGCGGATACTGCAGCCCGGGTTTTACAGAATTATCCTGAAGATGATCTTGCCAAAACCTGTCTGGGGATAATTGCCAATACGGGTTCGCCTCAGCACAGAACTATAGTGCGTTCTTATCTGGAATCCAGCAACCCTGAAATACGAGGAAAAGCTATCCAGACCCTGGGAACAATTGGTACTCAGGAGGATATACCGGATATTGAGCAAGCTTTTAATGACCAATCCAACTGGATTGCTTATCAGGCTGCCCGGGCTTTGCGCCAAATTAAAGCAGAAGATGTATTGCAAAAAATATCCGATCAGGAAGGAGCCAAATCTCAAATCGCCTTACAGGTGTTACAAAATTAATATGATAGCAAATTTAATTGACATAGCAAGAACCTTTCTATCTGCCTATTATGAGATCTTTTATGACCTATTTAAATTCGTCATTATAGCTTATTTTCTTTTGCTAAATTTTTCTTATTTACTAACGACAATCATATCTTTTAAATTCCTTAGAGAATATGTTTACCGGCTGAAATCAATTGTAATCGAAGATCTGATCTTTTCCTCCCAGCCGCCCCCTGTTACCCTGCTGGCACCGGCTTACAATGAAGCGGCAACTATAGTAGAATCAGTCAAGTCACTTATGTATCTTAATTATCCCGATTACGAGGTAATTGTCATCAATGACGGATCCAAAGACGCCACTTTGGATAAATTAAAAAATGCCTATCAACTCAAAAAAGCCGCCCGGGGACCATTATCAGAAATTGAAACCGCCGAAATCAAACAGATCTATCAAAGCCAGCGCTATCCCAATCTGTGGGTAATTGATAAAGAAAATGGCGGGAAGGCCGATGCACTCAATACGGGCATTAATTATTGTCAAACACCGCTATTTTGTGCCATGGATTCTGACAGCATTTTGGAAAAAGATGCTTTGATCAGACTGGTGCGCCCTTTTCTGGAAAATGAAAATACAGTGGCAGCCGGCGGAATTATACGGGTTGTAAATGGCTGTAAAATAAAAAGCGGGCAGGTTACTGATGTCAAACTTCCCAAAAACATTTTAGCCGGTTTCCAAACCACTGAATATTTACGGGCCTTTTTAAGCGGACGCATGGGCTGGGATGTTCTCAATGCAACTCTGATAATTTCCGGAGCCTTTGGGATTTTTCAACGAAAAACCGCAGTCAAAGTTAATGGCTATGACACCAGCACTGTGGGTGAAGATATGGATCTTGTTGTCAAAATGCACCATTATTGCCAAAAAATAGATCAGCCTTACAAGGTGACCTATGTTCCTGATCCTGTAGCCTGGACAGAAGTACCGGAAGATCTGACCACTCTGGGCAAGCAAAGACAACGCTGGCAAATTGGCCTTTATCAAACTATGACCAAGCACAAAGAAATGCTCCTCAATCCTAAATACGGTCTGGTCGGAATGGTGGCTTTCCCTTATTTCTATTTTCTGGAGATGCTGGGACCCCTGATCGAATTACCCGGCTATATTTTGCTTGGAATTGCAATAATTTTGGGAAAAGTTGCAGGCATCTACACTGTGTTATTGCTCATGGTGGCCTTTGTGTTTGGAATCACTCTCTCAATCGTGAGTATTGGGCTGGAAGAGATGACCTTTCGTCGTTTTAGCAATCTTGGTGATCTGGCCAAACTTTATTTGCTGGCCATTCTAGAAAATTTTGGTTTTAGACAGATGACAGCCTATTGGAGAATCAAAGGCATACTCGCCGCGATTAGAGGAACCAATTCAGGCTGGGGTGAAATGAAGAGAAAAGGCTTTGGCAATGATAGCTAGACCTGAAGAAAAAGGAGTAGATATCAAAAGATTTTTCTTGATAATATCCATAATTTTTGCGGCTTTTCCCTTAGTTGGACAGGAATTTAATGCAGATCTGGTTTTTGAGCAGGCCCGGGAAGCAGCTTTTTCAGGACAGAGACACAAGGCTATCGAGCTATGTCAAAAGGTTTTGGCGGAGCATCCCGAATATCTGGGAGTGCGGGTTTTTTTAGGCCGGATCTATGCCTGGGAGAATGATTACGAGCAGGCTCGCCAGGAAATTGAAAAGGTTTTGGCGCAAGACCATGATAATCTGGAAGCCCTGCATACAATTGTTGATATTGAATATTGGTCGAAAAATTATCAAAAAGGTCTCAAAATGACCAATCATGGTTTACAATATCATCCTACTGATCAGGAGCTGCTCTATAAAAAAGCACTTTTATTGAATTTGACCAACCAGGAAAAAAAGTCTGCGCAAACTTTGAATGCTCTTCTAAAGATTTCTCCTTCCCATGAAAAGGCTCAAGAGTTATTGCAAAAAATGAAGTCTAGGCAAACCTATTCTCAGATTGGATTAACTTATCGCTATTCTGCTTTTACTCCCACAGAGCAGGCCTGCAGCTTTGCAAATCTTAAATCTGACAAAGCGCCCTGGCAGCTGGCTGCTCTGCAATATTCCCGCAAAATGGACTTTGGTGATCTACTCGGACGGTTAAATTATGCCAGCCGCTTTGAAAAGATGGGCCTTCAATATGAAATCGATTGCTATCCTGTATTTCGCCCGGGTACTTATTCCTATTTTAGTTTGGGCTATTCTGCTGCTTCCATTTTTCCAGAATTCCGGTCTGGTGCTGAGATCTATCAGGCTCTGCCGGCTGCTCTGGAATTATCTATGGGCTGGCGCTATATGCAATACACAACGACCAGTCTGCACATTTTTACTGTTTCAATGGCAAAGTATTACAAACAATACTGGATCAATCTACGCTCTTATATCACGCCTGAAGACAAAGGGTTTTCCAGCGCCTGGTTTCTGAATCTTCGGCATTATTTAAGTTCTCCTGATAACTATTTTTCCCTGAGTCTGGGCTACGGCGTTTCACCTGATAATCTGTTGGCAAAACAGCAGGTTGATTATCTGAGTTCCAAAAAGATCATTTTGGGGGGGCAGCATAATTTAAGCAACTCTTATCTTCTCCGCTGGCAATGTCGTTTGGAGAATGATGAAACCAGTGTAGATCAATTCCAAAAACATAGCTCTATAGAATTGAGTTTGTTTTATCAGCTATGAGGAATTAAAATGGTCAAAAAATGGAGAGTTGGGCATATTATTATTTTCTTGATGCTGAGTGTATTTATCGAAGGTCAAGCCAGAACTATCCAATTTTCCGGCTATAACTGGGAAGTAAAATCATCTGAAAAGCGGATGAATCCCGGTAAAAATTATTTTTCTGACAGCCAGGAAAATGTATGGGTGGATAGTCTTGGCCGCTTGCATTTAACCATTCTCAAAAAAGAAGGTAAGTGGCTGTGCTCGGAGGTAATTTGCCAGGAGAATCTTAAGTATGGGACCTATCAATTTTTCATTAACTCCCGAATTGACAGTCTTGATGAGAATGTGATTCTGGGGCTTTTTTCCTATGACCCGCAGGAGTCGAAGCATCATAATGAAATTGATATTGAAATTGCCCGCTGGGGACAAAAAGTTGCTCCCAATGTTCAATATGTTGTCCAGCCCTACCAGGACCCTGACAATCGCAAAAATTTTGATGTAAAACTAAATGGATTGTATTCAACTCACGGCTTTATCTGGAATCCTGATCATATCTTTTTTCATTCCTATTATGGCCATCACAAATATCCACAGGTTAAAGATCATATAATTTCGGTCTGGAATTATGAGCGAGCTTATATCCCGAAACCTGAGCAGGCTCGTATTCATATCAACTTATATCTTTTGCATGGTCAGCCTCCTGTCAATGGTCGGCCTGTGGAAATAATTATCAATAATTTCAGGTACAAAGAGAATAGAAGGGTTCACCAAATCCAGAATCAAGACAAGAACTCTGAACATTAACAAATAAAATAATGGAGGGTAACTAATGAGCAAGGGGAAAAGTATTTGGAGACGCGGCCTGTTTTTGATGCTAACAATGATTTTTGTCCTGTCGCTGTTCAGCTGCAGCCAACCGGAAGATGATTCTTTTAAGTTTGTCTTTATGACCGATATCCATCTTCAAGAGGAAAGAGCGGGCGCGAAAGGTTTTGAAAAGGCCATTAAAAGGGCCAATCAGATTGACCCTGATTTTATTTTAACTGGTGGCGATCAGATCATGGATGCACTTGGACAAAGCCAGGAGCGGGCGACTCATCTTTTTGATCTCTATGATCGGCTGACAAAAAAATTCAATATGTGCGTTTATAATACGCTGGGCAATCACGATGTTTTTGGGCTTTATGAGGAGAGTGGCATCTCACCGCAACATCCGAAATATGGCAAAACCATGTATAAAGAGCGCATGCAAAAGGGCTCAACCTATTATTCTTTTGACCACAAGGGCTGGCATTTTATGATTCTGGATGGGATTGGTTATACTGAAGAGCGTCATTATTATGGCCGAATTGATAGTGCTCAGCAGGAATGGATTCGTCAGGATCTGGCCAGTATTGACAAAAATACTCCAATCATTGTCTCCGTTCATATCCCCTTCTATTCTATTCTGGCCCAGGCTGTTGATGGGGGAACAGAACCACTTTCCGAAGCAGCTATTATTACTAACAATATTGAGACTCTTGATCTCTTTGATGGCTACAATCTCAAACTGGTTCTTCAGGGACATCTGCATATTGTAGAAGACATTTTTTACAAAGGTACTCATTTTG
>JAIPJV010000061.1 GCA_021734005.1 Fidelibacterota bacterium | reverse complement strand
TGAAATTAAGTCCGGATTTTTATAATCTGCTTTCTGGTTTCAAAACGGCCAATATTTATGGCGTCTCATTAATAAAGTTTTTCAAAACCAATATGAGATTCTGGGAATGGATTGCTAAAAAAATCATAGATATTGTTATCTCTCTTTTGGTTCTGGTTGTATTATCACCTATCTGGATAATTATTGGAATCGCAATTGTGATTGATTCTAAAGGTGGAGTTTTTTATAAGCAGGTCAGAATTGGTAAAAATGGTCGTAAATTTAATCTAATTAAATTTCGCACAATGACTGCGGATGCAGAAAAAGATACAGGACCTAAATGGGCTAAGAAAAATGATCCCCGGATTACCAGAGTTGGCAGAATGTTGCGTAAACTCAAACTCGATGAAGCTCCTCAGTTTATAAATGTTCTGATGGGGGATATGAGTATTGTCGGCCCGCGGCCTGAGCGTCCTTATTTCGTAAAAAAACTTAGTAAACAGGTACAATTCTATTCCCGAAGAATGATAATAAAGCCAGGTATTACAGGTTGGGCTCAGATAAAACATAAATATGATGAGTCAATTGGCGATGTAAAAGAAAAGTTAAGATATGATCTTTATTACATTGAGAATATGTCTTTGCGATTGGATATAAAAATATTAATTCAAACTGTGCTAATTATTTTCCAAAATCGAAATAGGCATCATTAATATTTCTTCTAAATTTTTTACTAATCTACATCGTAGGAAAGGGGCTCATCAGGTGCATCAATCTTGTGAATGTTTGTAAATATATTGTTAAATAATGTTTTCCGCCATTGTATTCGCTGACAATATTCATCATAAGTCTCATTTTTCCAGTCAAAACCCTTTTGCCAGACTATCTGGGGTGAAATATAACGGCGTACATAATCCAGAATAACTCCGGAATAATTAAATTCACTATAAGTAGGATCAAGACGATTAGCCATAAAAGTAATATCCCTTTTATGGCATTCTTTGCGAAGTTCGTCAATTATTTTCTGGTATTTAGGGATGTAAGAAGTCATATCTTTGTTCTTATAGGCAGTATCTCCTAGATCCATAATAGGTCTGATTTGCAAAGTATTGATATCAAATTCACCAAATTCATCGAAAAAGTACTCAAGTTCATTCAGATTATCAGGGTTAACTGTATAATTTAAACGAATGCCGGGTAACTCTGAATTTTTTTTAGATTTAAATTTGTCAACATTTGCTAATAATTTTTTAAACTTCTGGTAAGAAGCATTGACCATAAATTTCTCGTAGGTATCTTTTTTCACTCCGTGCAATGATAAGGTTAATTCGTTTAAACCATAGGCAATAAAATCATCAATATCTTCTTCGTTAAGGAGCTGACCATTAGTTACAAAACCAACAAAAGGTACTTTGTATTCTTTGCCTAATTTAACCAGATCAGTGAAATTTTTATAAAGGGTCGGTTCTGCTGCACAACCAATATACAATTGATAAGTTCTTTCAAAGAATAATTTTGCGATTCTCTGAACCTCGTTTTGACTAAATACTCCCTGGTTATTTTCTCTCCAATCAGGATTACTAAAGTGACACATTTTACAGCGCAGATTGCAGCCCAATATTGGATCAAAGCGAACACCTAAATAGCGTATTCCCAGGAGGTCGGCCATTAGTAATGCCAGGAATTTGATCCGGTGATTTTTAACTAATTTATTTAATTTTAGCAGCTTGTAGAAGTCTTTGACCATGTAAAATATCCGGGTAGATACAAAAGATTAAAACTAATAAAACAAATTTCCTGATTACCACATTACTAAAATATTTTGTGATAATTCTTAATATTAAATTGGCTGGCAATACCCACAAAATCAACAATATGTTTACTATCATTTACGGGATTTTCTCTAAGATAATTACTAATATACTCTTCTTTGTTTGATAAAATAATAGCTTCACCGAATTCAACAGCCCTGTCAATTGAATTGACTAAAATATCATTAATATGAGGAAGTTTATTCATTAAAAAAGTTTTATTTTTGCCAATTAATTTTGAAATATTGAGATTTTTATCATACACTTTGATGTCATATCCTTTTCCTAGTAAATATTCGACAACTTCTAAAGCAGGGCTAAATCTTAAGTCATCTGTTCCCGGTTTGAAAGTTATGGAAAGGAATGAAATTTTTGTTTTTTCAAGATTGGTAATTGTATCAATTGCATGCTGGATATGGATATTATTACTTTTGTCAACCGATTTTAAGATGGGATTATCAACATAGTTATCATGGGAAAGCAGGTTTAATGCTTTCAAATCCTTGGGCAAGCAGGAGCCACCATAAGCAAAACCCGGTTTTAAATAATATGGTGAAATATTGAGGATAGTGTCTTTGCTGAATATATCCATCAATTGCTGACTATCTGCATCCATTTTATTGCATAAACGTCCAATTTCATTGGCAAAAGCAACTTTGAGAGCATGAAAAGAATTATTGACCAATTTCATCATTTCAGCTATTTTTACATCGGAGGTTAAAACTTCGCCCTCTAGGTCTTGATATAATTTTTTCATCTTTTTAAGAGCTTTTTGATCCTCAGAAGCAATCAAAGTATAGGGTGGCGAGAAAAAATCCTGCACTGCAGAACCTTCTCGAAGAAATTCAGGATTGGAAACAATAGCGAATTCTTTATTATTTATTTTGCCTGACTCCTGCTCAATTATTTCACCAACCTTTTTATTAGTTCCAGGAGTTACAGTTGATCTGATTACTACGATATGGTATTCATTTTTATTCTTTAAAGCTGATCCAATAGATTGGGCAACTGATTTTATTGCTCTTAAATCAAGGTGACCATTTGGAAGATTGGGAGTGCCAACACATATAAAGGATATTTCAGTGTTTAAAACTGCCTTCTGAGGGTTTGTAGTAGCTTCGATTTGATCATTTTTCCGACCGGATTTTATTAACTGATCAATGTCTTTCTCTTCGATAGTTGCATGACCATCATTGATCATAGCAACCTTTTCCTCGTTTATATCGACCCCGATGATTTTGTGTCCCATATCTGCCATGCATCCCATTCCTACGCAACCAACATAACCAAGTCCGAAAATTGAAATTTTCATTTAAACTCCTTCTACTGCCCTTTAATTTTTCAATAAATCTTTAATCTTCGCAATCGAATCTTTATTTTTTTGTGATAATTCTCTTTTTAATTCAATAATCTCATTTTTGTATTTATTATAATTGTTCTTCATTTTAGTTATACCATCATATATTGAATTCTGGTCACTATTTACATAAACACAGCCCTTATTAAAATATTTTATTAAAAAAGTAGTGTTTGATGTTATTAATGGCTTATCCAGAAAAACGCCCTCATTGCCACCTTTTTGCATAGTATTTTCTCTGGTGGTAAGCACCATAATAACATCAACATTTTTCAATAATCCAATATATTGTTCTCTTGATAAAAAACCTGTATGGAAAATATTAGGAGCTTTTATTAATTCGTGATCTGATTTTTTGGGATTACCAGTTATATAGATAGAGATATCTTTCATTTTTTGGATTGCATTTGTGACAGGGAAATAGGGCTCATCGGAACTATAAGTATGGATATAACAGATATTAAAATTGTCACTAACAGGATAATTTTTATAAGATTGTTTATTGAAATCTATAGGAGGAAAATGGACTATGTGAGGTGTCCCTCGCCATTCGTTGATTTTTTTAGCATGTTTTTGATTGGTGACAATTGACATATCAATATGTTTGACTAAAAAACGATGAATAAAAGCAGGATAGCTAAAGATATTCTCCAGACTGGAAGTATGCGAATCAAAGACAAGTTTAAAACCGAAAAGCTGTTTCAATATAAAAAAAACAGTTGCAATTATAAAATGGGTGTTTTTTATTATTACTATTTCCGGCTTATATTTTTGGATTAATTTTTTGGATTTACAACTTTTTGTAAACCAGGCTATAAATGCTCGTAAGCGATTGCTGTAATGTTTCTCTACATAAATACATTTGGCAGACAATATCTCGGAGTAGGCCTGATTACGCTGGTCAAAGCCATCCCATCCAATTATCAATATATTTTTAGTTTCCGATCTCATTCAAATTTTTAAGTAACCTCTGAATTATTTTTGGGATGCAATATGATTAAACAGATTATAATGGGGATGAAGCATTATATTTATTTTATCCATAAATATCACATATATTCAAAATAGCCTAAAGTTTATCTGATTTGAGCATGATTGTCAAGAAGTTTAACACTGGCTTATTAAATTAATATAAAGTTTAAATTTTGAGATTTTCCTGCTTAAATTTTGTCTGCCAATGTAGAGGATTTATTTATACGAAATCCCAATTATCATATATAAATTTGGAACGGAATTTTTGAAAATTTGAGAAATTGATTTAAAACATTTCTAATGGTCGGTAAAAATAAAATAAATAAAAGAATACTGATAGTAGGAGTAGCCAGGTCTGGTACTACTTTATTGCAAAGTATGCTGTATTCTCACAGTGAAATATTTTCTTTTCCAGAGACCCATTTTTTTGATTATACAATACCAACGCCCAAAATAGCGAGATTGTTCAAAATTCACGGGAAAAAATCCCATTCCATTATCAGGAATTACTTTTCACGAATAAATGCCAGCAGGAATATTACATTTTCTGATAAAAAATATTTTTCTACTAGAGGATGGGTTAAATACATTATTGAAATCCTTGATGAATTTACACTGAATAATGGCTATAATATTTGGCTTGAAAAAACCCCGCGTCACCTCAATTATATTAATGTTATTGAAAGGGTTACTGAAGATTCTTTTTACTTACATGTTCTTAGGTCCGGTAAAGATGTTGTGGCCTCTTTATATGGAGTAAGCAATAAAAATCCCCACAGATTTGGTGGAAAGCAATCAATAGATGATTGCATTAAACGGTGGCAAATGGAAGTAAAATTGTCCCTAAAGCACGGCAGTAAGCAAAATCATATTCTGGTAAGATATGAAAAATTAATTCAACAGCCCCGGGAAATTTTGCAAAAAATTTGTGATAGATTATCACTACCCTTTCAAAAGCAAATGTTAGAATATCAGAATAAAGCTGATAATCTGAGATTTCCGGAAGAGACCTGGAAAGAAAAAAACAGTAAGTCGCTGAGCAAGGGCGATAAATTTTCCAGATACTTTAATAAACAGGAACAGGAATATATCATAAAAAGAACCAGTCGTCTGGGAAATAAGATAAAAACAGAAATTCCAGATGGGATTTTATAAAGAAGTTGTTAAATAATCTTTGAGAGGAAAGTTTAATGCTACCCGGATTTATTATCATTGGGACTATGAAAGGCGGGACTACCAGTCTTTATAAATATTTAGGTGAGCACCGGGAAGTCGGAATTTCTAGTGAAAAAGAAATTAATTTTTTTAGGACTGAGAAAGAATTCCAAAAAGGCCAGGAGTGGTATAAAAAATTATTTGCCAATGATAAAAAAATTGTAGGTGAAGCATCACCCGATTATACTAAACGGCATCTGTATCCCGGTGTTCCTGAAAGAATTCATTCATTGCTGCCCAATATAAAATTGATCTATATTTTAAGAGATCCAATTGAAAGAATTATATCTCATTATGTCCATAATTATGCTCAGGGAAGAGAACCAAGAGACCTTAATGCAATTTTGAAAAATCCTGACAACAAATATACTCTGACAAGTAAATATTTTTATCAAATCAAACCCTATTTAAATTATTTTGAACCGAAAAATATACTATTAGTTGAATCTGAAGAATTGAGGCAAAATACTAAAAAAGTTGTAGAACAGGTTTTAAAATTTATTACGGTCAGTCCTACTATTGATAGTAATATTTTAAGTAGAGAATATCATGTTTCAAGTAAAAAAGGACGACGAACACAAATAGAACAGATTCTTGTTAAAACTTTCAAAAATCGGGTCCTGAGGAAAGTATTAAAGCCCCTTCGACCTTATTTTAGAAAATTATTTACACCTAAAAATTTTAATAGACCATTTATTGATAAAGAAAATAAATCCCTGCTTTTAAAACAGTTTGATTCTGATTTGAAGGAATTAAAAAATAAATTTAATTTCATCCCTGGAAATTGGGAAATTCAGTGAATATAAAATGAGTCCACTTTAAAAAGGGTTAAACCCTTGTCATCCTGAGTGTCTTAAAGAAATGCCTTGTGAGAGAATCCAAGAATTCATAAACTTATATTTACCAATATTATAAGATATAACTATTCACTTATTTTGGCGATAACATCTCTTTTGACGAGGCCATATTTATTATTTTACTAGAATCTCTTACCTATCTCACCCACACAACCTCACCGCCCACGATAGTTTTATCAACCTTAACATCCCAAATATTTTCAGGATCAATTTGGGTAATATCCTTATTTAAAATAACTATATCAGCAAGTTTACCCGGTTCGAGAGAGCCTTTGATATTTTCGTCAAAGCTGGCATAAGCCGGATTGATTGTATAAGCTTTTAAAGCTTCTTCTACAGATATTTTTTGATCAGGAATCCAGCCAGCTGGATTTTTGTCATCCAGTGTCGCTCTGGTAACTGCTGCATAGATTCCTTTTAATGGTGAGGGCGGAGCCACATACCAATCACTGCCAAATATTAAGTGAGCGTCATTTTTCAGAAGAGAGCGATAGGCATGGGTTGTTTGCATGCGCTTTTTTCCGATCAAAGGTTCAGCCCAGCGGCCGTCATCAATACAATGATAGGGCTGCATACTGGGGATAACATTTAATTCTGCATAGCGTTTTATATCTGATGGTATCAAATGCTGAGCATGTTCTACGCGAAATCTTCTATCTCTGGGGCCATTTTCTTTGATCACATCCTCATAAATATCCAGGATCATATTATTGGCGCGATCACCAATAGCGTGAACAATTAACTGAGCGCCAATTCGGTCGCCTTTTTCAACCATGGCATACATATTTTCTTTTTCAGTGACAATTAATCCATAATCTTCAGGAGCATCAGTATAGGGCTCAAACATTGCTGCAGTATGAGATCCCAGGGAGCCATCAACAAAACCTTTCAGCCCCCCTGTTTTTAACCATTTGTCGCCCCAGCCCTGCTCTTTTTTTCTTCTGGCAAGTCGATCAGCAGTATGAATTGGAACTGCTGCAGAAATTCTCACTTTCAGAGAATCCTTTGTCCTGGCTTTTTCAAATATTCTCAGATCATCCCAGCTGCCCATATGATGAACGGAAGTAACTCCCATGCTGAGGACGTGTTCCATAGCAGCATTCAGAGCCTGCATTTTTAACTCATCATTGGGCTCCGGAATAATGGATTCAACCTTTTCCATAGAATTATCTTTTAGAATTCCGGTCAGATTTCCCTTCTCATCTCTGATAAAAGATCCTCCAGCTGTGTCTTCTACACTATTATCTATACCGGCCAGTTCAAGAGTCCGGGAATTGGCAAGCGCCATATGTCCGTCAAGACGGCTGATCCAGACAGGATTATCCTTTGTCACTGAATCAATCCAGGATCTTTTTGGCAATTCCCCGCCCCAGTTGTTATGATCCCAGTCACCGCCCAGAATCCAGGTGCCCGGCTTGAGTGTGTCAGCATAGTCTCTGATTTTTTGGGTGAATTCTTCTGGCGTTTGAGCATTTCTCAAATTAACCGAAGCCAGGCGCATACCACCTTCCAAAAAATGGACATGCGAATCTGTAAATCCGGGGCACACAAATTGGCCTTGGGAGTCGATAACTTTTGTGTCTTCAGAAATGAATTGTTTTATTTTAGAATTGTTACCGATTGCCGTGATTGTGTCATTATGAATGCTGATGGCTTCAGCCCAGGGTTGATTGCTATTCCCGGTCCAAATTCTGGCGTTGATAATGGCCAGAGTTGCCCTGGCTTTTTTTGAGCGGGCGCAGGAAAAAATTCCGATGCTTAATACTATTAAAAATAATAAATTGCCTAATTTAAGGAAGGTCATTGCATTCTCCACTTAATTAATCCAAAAAGAATTTAATAGCATTTAATAATAAGATGAAGCTATCTCCGCAGATTTTTTTGAATGGATAATTGAGTGCCTCGCAATTTAGACCATTATCCCAAAAAAGACAAAGAAGCCGGACTCGAAAGCCCGGCTTCTTGTAGAGAGAGGAGAGAGTAAATTTAACTTTAATAATTTTTTATAAATCCAGGATTTCTACAATCAGATCGCCCATTTCCTGAGTTGTTACTTTTTTGTCGCCATCGGTATAGATATCGGCTGTGCGATAGCCCTGTTCCAGCACAGAATTTACTGAGTGTTCGATTTTTTGGGCGGAATCTTCCATATCAAAGGAATAGCGCAGCATCATAGCAGCACTCAGAATCTGAGCAATAGGATTGGCTTTTCCAGTTCCGGCAATATCAGGAGCCGAACCGCCTGATGGTTCATACATTCCAAAACTGCCTTCAGCCAAACTGGCACTAGGCAGCAATCCCAGACTACCGGTCAGGGCGGCTGCCTCGTCGGAAAGAATGTCGCCGAACATATTTCCACACAGGAGTACATCAAACTGCTGCGGATTTTTTGTCAATTGCATGGCTGCATTGTCAACATACATAGGTTCATATTCTACATCCGGATATTCGGCAGCGACTTCTTCTACAACTTTACGCCAAAAAACCATGGTTGTGAGAACATTGGCTTTGTCGATTGAAGTGACTTTTTGATTGCGTTTGCGGGCTACTTCAAAAGCCATTTCGGCAATCCGTCGAACTTCTTTTCTGGAATATACCATTGTATCAAAGGCTTTTTCGGAAGCGCCTTCTCCATCGCGTCCTTTAGGTTGTCCGAAGTAGATTCCACCGGTAAGTTCTCTGACAACCAGAAGATCAAATCCTTTTTGGGAAATGTCCTCCCGCAGAGATGAAGCAAATGCCAGTGATGGAAATAATTTTGCGGGGCGCAAATTAGCATACAGTTCAAAGGCTTTGCGCAAACCAAGCAGTGAATTGACCTCCACACCGCTCCATTTTTCAGAATTTTGTTCCTTAACCGGGCCACCTACTGATCCAAACAATATGGCATCACAATTACGACAGGTTTCCAGAGTGGACTCGGGAAGATGCTCTTTGTATTCGTCCCAGGCTGCTCCTCCTACCAGAGCCTGATTATATTCAAATGTAACCCCGGTAGATTCTTCAATTTTGTCCAGAACTTTTCGGGCTTCCGCCATAACTTCCGGGCCGATTCCATCGCCGGGTAAAACAGCAACTTTCTTTGTGCTCATTTTAGATTTCCTCTTTTGTTATATAATTCATAAGT
>JAIPJV010000060.1 GCA_021734005.1 Fidelibacterota bacterium | reverse complement strand
TCCTTCCTATTACTATGCTTATAATTTATTGGGCAAGATTTCATTCAATTATGGAGGTCCGGAACGGGCCTACAATCTTTTCAAAAAAGCGCTCAGTTTGAAACCCGATTATATTAATGCCCGCCGCAATTTGGGCCTGGCTCTTTCCAGAATGGGAAAACACAATGAAGCACTTCAGGTATTTGAAAAAATTATCAAAGAATTCCCCGAAGACCGCAAGAGTCTGCAACACTTAATTAATCTTCACACCCAACTGGATAATACTGAGCAGGCCCATCAATACGCTGAAACGATCATTCGCAAAGATTATCCAACTGAAAAAAGTAGTAGGAATAATTTGAGTAAAAATGAGGAAAGGATAAATAATGGTTAAAGACGATTTTGAAAGCGACTTACTCGATAAAGCAATGGCAGCCAAACAGGATCAGGACAATCAGGCAGCTATGGAATATCTGGAAAAAATTCTGGAGAAAAACCCCAAAAATTCCCGGGCTCTGAATATGGCCGGAATAATATTTTATGAAAGAGAACAACTGGAAAAAGCCCGGGATAGCTTTTCCGCTGCTATTCGAAATGATCACACCTTAATAGACGCCCAACATAATTACGGAGAGACCTTGATCGCAATGGAAGATTATGAAAATGGAGTCAAAGCCTTTGCTCGTATTCTGGAAAATCACACTGAATACATTCCCGCTATTCTGCGTCTGGCTCACCTTTCAGCAGAAGCCGGTCGCCTGGATAATGCTGAAGCCTATTGCAAGCAGGTTTTCAAACTGGACCCAGACAATGAACAGGCTCAAAAATTGATGGACCTCCTGCCAAAATTACGGGCCCGTCAACAATACAATACACGACAGCCCGGTCACCAGGACGAGCTTTTTGAGAAAGCCCTCTCAGCCCACCAGAAAGGTGAAAATGATCAAGCCTTTATGATCATAAATGAACTTTTGGCCAGTAATCCTAACCATGCCAAAGCCTATAATTTGGCAGGTAATATCTTCATGGAAAATGATAATTTAGAAAATGCTAAAAAATCCTTTATTGCTGCTCTCAATTGTAATTCAGATTTTACAAATGCCCATCATAATCTGGCAAGGACATATAAGAAATTGAAAAAATTTGATCAGAGCCGCAAGATTTACAATCAGATCATTGATCAGAATCCAGAAGACATAAAAGCTCTGATCAACCTGGCAGAAGTCAATCTAAATCTCGGCAATCAAAAGCAGGCTCACAAATTTGCAGAAACTGTTCTTGAAAAAGAGCCGAACAACGCCAAAGCCCGGGATTTTTTAAATCAGTAGGAAAGTTTTCTATCTTCAGATTGCTTTTATGAGAAATTTAAGTTCGTATCTCAATCCAATTGCAGACAAATTACAGGCTATTGAAAATGGAATTCACCAAACAACAGGCTGAGCGAAAATTCAATAAAGATGAGATCATCTTTGAAGAAGGTGATTCCGGCCATTCAATGTTTGTTCTGCAAAGTGGAGAAGTCGAAGTCTTCGTAAAAAAAGGCGGACAAAAAGTCGTTCTGGCAAAATTAAGTCCGGGATCTATTTTTGGGGAAATGGCCCTAATCGACCGCAAACCAAGAACAGCTTCAGTTAGAGCTCTGATAGAAGTTACCTGCCTGGAGATAAGCGATCTAAGATTTAAATACCTGCTTGATAAAGTTCCCCAATGGATGCAGACTTTCTACAATATTCTGGTTGAACGTTTGCGAGCCATGGATCATAAGCAGTTAGCAGCCGAAAATACTTATCAAATTCCACGGACAATCTATAGTATTTATCTGATTGTAAAATCTAAATCACAGAGCAATACCAAAAAATTATCAATAGAATGGCAGAGCCTTATAAAAGAATTAGCTTTTTTAATGGCGACTTCTTATCAGGAAATTGATATGCTCCTTGCAAAATTATCGCAAACCTATTTAGCTGAAAATATTAAGAATGAATCCAAAGACCGATTATTTCAGATTAATGATATTTCAGCATTAAAACAATTTGCAGAATTCTGCCGGAAAGGAAATTTTCAGGCAAATCCTGGATTTGAAAAAATCAGAAAAATATTGCAGAATTAATAAAATTCTAAATCCACCATGAAAAAAAATAGCCTATCCTTATGCATGATTGTAAAAAATGAGGCCGAATCACTGGCTGACTGCCTTCACAGTGTAAAGGACATTGCCGACCAAATGGTGATTGTTGATACTGGTTCCAGTGACCAGACACTCTCGATTGCCAATAAATTTGGAGCCGAAGTCTATAATTTCAAATGGCAAAATCACTTTGCAAAAGCCCGCAATCACTCGCTGCAATATGCAAACGGCGACTGGATATTGTGGATGGATGCTGATGAGAGATTAATGCCGGAGTCACAGGAAAATTTAAAAAAGTTGTTACAAAATGAAAATAAGCCGGTAGCCTATAAAGTCCAAATTCAAAATTTGCAAAAAGATCAAAAAACTGTAATAATTTCCGATGCTCATCGGCTTTTTACCAATCATCAGGGAGTCCATTTTTCCGGACGCATTCACGAGCAAATTTCTCCCAGTATTAAAAAATTAGATGGTGAGATTCGAAATTCAGGTGTCAATATTTTCCACACAGGTTATAGTTTTACCGGTGACAGAGAGGCTAAAAAACAATCCCGTAATAAAAAATTGCTTACCAAAATGGTTGAAGAGGAGCCGGAAAATGCCTACGCCCATTACACGCTTGGACAATTTTATGGAATGAATGGTCAACAAGAAAAAGCTATTCACCATTATAAAAAAGCCTACCAGCTTGACACCCTGCCTCCTAATATGACAGCCTCATTATTGAATGTTCTCAGCGAGGAACTTTTCAAACAAAATAAACTCCCGGGAGCAGAAAATTACATTGAGAAATCCATTAAGATTACTGAAAAGCAGGTGGCTGCATTCTATCTCAAATATAAATTGGCCCGGGCAAGACAAGAGACTGATTCTGCTATTCAGAATTTGAAAACCATTTTGAAAAACGGTCGCCTAATCCAGAAATCCGGTAAAAATATATCCACTGATGTACTGATTGAAGCCGATAAAATCCAGAATGTTATTGGAGAATTGTATGCCTCGAAAGAAGATTTTACACAAGCGAAAATTTATTTCAATAAAGCCCTGCAAAAAAACAATAAAAATAAGCCAGTTCGAAAAAATTTGATTCGGCTGGCAAATCAAACAGGCGATTGGAAAGAGTTAAAAAATATTCTGCAAAATTGTAGTATTTGGGATGAGGTTGATCTTGACTTTTTACAGAAACAGGGTAAATTATTGATTAAAAAGGGGAAATATAAAATTGCCCTAACATTCTATGATCAAATTCTAAATATCGATGCCGATAATATTCTCGCTATGAAAAGAAAAGCCGGTCTTTTTGCCAAAACCGGCCAGGAACAGAAGGCAAAAGAAATGGTTATGAAATTGCAGGAATTAAAATAGTTTCAAATTCATCCAATAAAAACTGAGACATCAATAGCACTCACAAAAATAATTAGAACACAAAAAACCGCTGAGCCCAATACTCTATAAAATGGACTTTGCGGTTCTAATAAATTTTTAAGTCGTCAAAATAATTTATTCAGAAAACAGATCTTCAAAAAGGCGCGGATTTAACATACGTTCGGCGATTTCATCCAGGACTTCTTCCGAATCGTACTTTTCCTCTTCAATATTCTTTTTAATTTCATCAAGGCGTTCAGCGGAGATTTCTCCGACCTGTTCCTGTTCTTCTGCTCCGGATTCGACATTATCGACTGGAGCTTCAGGCAAGGAAGAGGTCATATTTTCAACAATCTCATTGATGACTTCAGGATCATCGTAATAATTGTCCTCGACTCTCTGGTGAACCTCAAGCAGTTGTTCCTTATCCAGATTTTCTATCTGATCCAGAGATTCCTGATAATCTTCAATTCGGGAGGCACTTTCCATAATCGACTTACCTGAAGAGGAAATTTCCACTCTATCAGTTTGACTGGTTTTACTCCCCGATGCCGATTCACTTTTTTGTGATGAATTTTTGACCTTTTCTGAAGAGGTTTTTCTTTGCCGATCAACCTTTTTTTCCTGATCAGTTCTTTTAAATTTTTTGAATGCGTCGGGAATATCTCTTATTATCGACATCTCGTTACCCTTCTATATCAACTAACTTACTGGCTCCCTGCTTTTTATAGGAACCCTCATTTCTAATATCGGCAACTTTATTAATATCTTTAACGATTTTTTTCTTTTTTTTCGATAAAATATCTAAAATCCTGGCATCAATTTCAACTAATTCCCTGGCTACCCGGGAAATTTCCTTTTTCAAATGCTTTTCCTGACTGGAAAACTTCTTAGAATTTTTATCATCTTCCAGTTTAATGATATTTTTAATTAAATCTTCTCTGTCACCCAGGAACTTACCAACTTCCTGAATAGCCAGTTCTTCTGTTTCTTGATAATCTCCCAAAAATTTCTGAGTATTTTTGAGAATATTTTCCAGATACTGAAGTTCTTCCTGCAATAGAAATCTGACGGAGTTTTGATCCATTTATACCTTTCCCTGAAAAATTAATCCACGAATTTCTTCAAGATTTTTAATTAACTTTAGCATTTTTTTAGGGGGAATTTGACGGATCACCTCGTTGGTTTCTTTATCTATTACATAAATAATTGGACGCTGGGATTCTTTATCCACAGAAAATGAAAGCCGGGTATTAAAGGACTCTACATATTTCTGAACCTTATCCATTAAATTTGCCATATCATCTATAGCAATTTCTTTTTCTTTGCCCTGGCTTTCTGATTTTTCTGGCCCAGTCGTCTCCAATTTTGTGTTTTCAGCACTCGAACTCTTCTCTGCAGACTTAGTTTTGGAATTTTGGGACATTTCAAAATTATCAATATGATTTTGGATACTTAAATTTATTTCAATTGATTCTATTTCTTTCATAGCAGCACCATAAATGTTAAGGTTTCACTTACTAAAACATAGAATTAAAAAAACTATTTTGATTATTCAATTTGGTCATCATTTCCTGGATTTTTGAATATTTTTGTCGTAATTGCTGCTCACGTTGAGCAAGAATATCGTCCCACATACTTATTCGATCATTGAGCCTGACTATGTTGCTTTCAATATTATCCTTACTCGTATCAATAGATCCTCCGGTACTGGTATAGTTTTCCAGATACTCTTCCATTTTTGTAGCAACTCCATCACTGCTGTTGAAAATTTTGGAAACATTAGCAGGATTGGCCTGGAGCGCTTCTTCAAATTTTTCACTATCTTCAATAGAAAGTTTACCTTCATCATCGGTTTCAATACCAATATTAAAGAGTTTGTTATATTCTGTATTGCTCACACTGTCAACAGGGCTGGCAATAATATTGCGAAGATCAGTGCTCAATCCCCGATAAGTAATATCACCGGATAAGGCACTACTTTGGTTGGTTTCAGGATCTACTTTAGTATTCTCATTTAAAAAATCCAGGGCTTCATTATAACTATCTATAAAGGATTTGACATCTTCTTTTACTGACTCAGTATCAGGACTAATTGTAATAGTCTCCTGCGAGGAAAAAGTGTCCATTAAATTAATAGTAACTCCCTTAATAGCATCGGAGACACTATTGCTATCTCGATAAAAATCCAGACCATCGATTTTAAATTTAGAATTCAGCATACTATCTGTTGCTGAACTACCAGGATCAATAATATAACCTCCTGAAGTTCCACTGGATTGAACATTATTACTGATTTCCAGAGTGCTTAAAAGATTATCACTACTATCATTGAATCCCATTCTATATTTAAATCCCGAACTGGCGCTGCGAAAGACCAGGCGCGAATTGCCTGAAGATTCAGTTACAACAGAGGCATTCACGATTTCATCATTATTTATGGTTTCGTCATTGACGGCCCCATACATAGCACTATTAATTGAATCGGCAATCTCTTTTAAGACCTCATCATTGGATTTGGAAAAAGTATCAGCAGAAATTGTGACCTCGATAGTTTCCCTGTTATCAGAATCAGTTTCTGTTGGATGTCCCACTGTAATGGAAAAAGTCTGATCAGTTGTAATAGACGTAAAATCAGTACCTGAATCTGAATATTGATGGGAAACCCGGGTATCGGATTTAGCCAGTCTTTCAACAGAAATTGAATGAGTACCACTGCTGGCAGAACTGGTTGCTGAGAGAGTGAATTTTTCTGTATCACTACTGGTAGCAGTTTTGGCAGCGAAATGATCTATGACCGGATCGTTCAGCGTTTCCACCTTACTATTCAGGCTCGATAATTTTGAATCCAGATCTGAAAGAACACTTTTACGAGTATTGAGTTCATCTTTTCTATCGACAAGATTTTCGCGCGGCTTTCTTTCAGACTGCATAGCCTGCCGAACATATAGATCAATTGTTTCACTGTCAAATTGGATTGCCATTAATTACCTCTATTCCAGTTTCATTGCCTGGGCCCATGTATCTCTTATCTCTTTGATCAATTCCCGGGCTCTTTCAAACTTACCATTATGGATCTGATGTAAAATGTGTTGATACATTCGATAAAATGTATTGGCTACAGTTCGTTTTTCAAAATTAAGAGAATTTATTAATTCCTGCATAGCTTCAGCAGCTTTTGAGTGATTCTCATTGGCACAAGCAGCAATTGCTGCATCATAAATATACAGGATTAATTCTTCAGGGCTTGCACTTAGCACTTTTTGCACCAGGTAAGGATTTGGTTTGTTATCATCTGGATTGGCCTGGCGATGCTTTAAATAAGGATTAGACTTCATAAATTCATACTCCTGTTTTCGCTCTCTATTTAACTATCAACTTTCATGCCATTTACAGCATAAATCATTATAGAGGATATGTTGTGATTCTAGGATTACAAAGAACACTTTAACTGCAAAAATTAAATTGGAGGGGGGAAAATATTTCCCGCCCCCCAATCATTTTTTCAGGTCTATTTTTTATCCAAACAGTGACAATACACTCTGTGGAGAAGAATTAGCCTGGGAGAAACTGGACAAAGCAGTTTGCTGCTGAATCTGCAGTTTCATGACTTCCATTTGTTCCTTTGCAAAATCAGCATCTTCAACACTGCTTCGGACTGCTTCAGTATTGGTGGAAGCTGTGGACAGGGATGTTTCTTTGGAATTCAGTCGAACCTGATATTCACCAATATCCTGAATAGCTCCGGACAGACTATCAATAGCTGAAGAAACAGTATCAATAGCAGCACTGGCACCTCCGGCAGTTGACAGATCAATGGAACTAACATCAGTTCCATTTGCACCAATAGATGAAGAATCAGAACTGGCCAGTGATACACTTATCTGGTCAGTAGAATTCTCACCCGTTTGGAAATTTCCAGCATAGGAACCATCAATGAGATTATTCTCATTAAAAGTTGTCTCTGCTTCAATATCATCAATTTCATCAAGCAGAGCTGTGACCTGATCATCAATTGCTGTTCTCTGAGCTGGTGATAATGAATAATCAGCAGCCTGAGTGGCTTTTTCTTTTACTGTCTGTAAAATATCCATTTGAGATTGATATCCACCTTCAGCAACATTTAAAATGTTCTTTGCATTGGATACATTTTGCAAAGATACATCCAGACCTCTACGTCTGGCTTCCAGACCGCGAGCCAGAGCAAATCCGGCTGGATCATCAGCGGCTGAATTGATTTTTCTACCCGTCGATAGACGTGTTTGATGAAGATTCATCTTGCTGTTAACTTGTTTTAGGGACTGCAATGAATTCATTGCTTGAATGTTTGCAGCAATTCTTGTTAAACTCATAGTTTACCTCCGTGTTTAATTCGGCTTTCCATGCCTTGTAATTAAGTTCCAGGCATAATTAATTAACATTCATCTCAGAATCCCAATTACCAAAAAACCGCCAAAACTCTCATTTTATAGTATCGGTGGTATTATCCCTGTATTTATTATTTAGGCCAAATATCGCCGATTCTTAAAAACCCGCAAAAATATTTATTCAAATAACATAAAAATAAATAGCGGATAATATTCAAAAACTATTTTTGATGAAATTCTATAAAATTGGATAAAATCCATAATTTTTAACAAAAATCAATCAATAGTCTATATAGATTAATAATGGTCTAATTTTTGTAAATGTATTCTATGTCTTGAAAATCATTTTACTTAAGAGCCTTCTTTTGATTGCATTCCTTTCAAATATTGACCAAAAAAACCATGATTTGAGTAATGTAAATAGACTTTTTCACGAGGAGAATGCAAAATAATAATCAAATTGGAGAACACTTTGATCAAGAGAGAAAATCAAAAAGTTGCAATTCTCGACAGAAGCAAAGAATTAATTCGCAACCAGAAATATTTTCAGGCTGAGGAACTTCTAAAATCGCTACCTGTCTCAAAAATATCCGATAGCAAGATTCTGGAATTGCTGGGCATTAGCGCCCTTTATCAGAACAAATTTGATCAGGCCCGGCAATATTTAAATGATGCTCAAGCCCTTCAACCGCAGTCAGCGGAAATATATTATTATCAAGGAAAACTTTTTGAGCGCCAGGGAAAATACCAGGAATCTGTTAACAATTACCAGAAAGCCATTCAATTAAAAAAGGATTATTTTGAAGCCTACTTCAGTCTGGGTAATGTCCTCAGAAAGGTCGGAAAGAAAGAGTTAGCGCTCAACAGCTATAATATTGCTCTAAATATCAATTCCAGCCGTCCTGAAATCTACTTAAATATTGGAGTCACCCTGGAAGAAGAGGAACAACTTCAACCTGCTATTAATATTTTTCAGAAATTGGTGAATAAATTTCCTGATTATCTGGAAGGCTACAACAAACTCGGAATCTGCCTTAAAAAATCCGGTTTTTTTGAACAGGCTGAGCAAATTTTCAAAACCGGCCTGGAAAGAGACGCAAACTATGTTAGATTTTATGGCAATCTGGGTAATGTTCTGCAATCGCAAGGTAAATTCCAGGAAGCTTTAAAATTGTATAACCAGGCCATTGATATGGAACCCAGGTATTATGAAGCAATATTTTCACGCTCTCTATTATATTTATTAATGGGCAAATTTGAAAAAGGCTGGCAGGATTATGAATACAGGTGGAAGCTTTCCGGTCTAAATATGAAAAATTTCGATTTCCCTATCTGGAATGGCCAGAATTTAGATAAGAAATCGCTCCTTCTATGGTCAGAACAGGGTTTTGGTGATTCTATTCAATTCATCCGCTATGCTTCCCTGATCAAAGAAGATGCCGACCAATTAATTTGCGCCTGCCAACCTTCATTGGATGAACTATTCGCATCTATTCCAGAAATTGACAAAATTGTTGATGCAAACCAGGCTACCGTCCAG
>JAIPJV010000059.1 GCA_021734005.1 Fidelibacterota bacterium | reverse complement strand
CCCTGGAATTTCAGTTTCATGTCGCGCAATCTTATAACTTCGCGCAAAATATAACGCCTTTCGCTAATAAAGCCGTATTTAGGCATCATCACTCTGAAGTCCACGCCATTTTCAATAAATACGTTGGGGACTTCTTTAGAATAAGGCGCTAAAAGGTAACTTTCTGCGAAAGGGACTATCTCTGAGGTTAGAAAATAAATTCTTTTACTCATAATTCCTTCATTTGTTTAATTGCCAGATTAACAAACTCACTATCAGGATATTCATCGATAAGTCTTTGAAAAATAGTTCTCGCTTTTTCTTTGTTCCCAAGTGAACGGTAACTTCTACCCATATTATAAAGTGCATCGTCCTTTTTATTGCTATTACTATAGGTAAGAACTTCGATGAATTCTACGATAGCTCTATCAAATTGTTCCATTGAATTGTAACAGGCACCGATCCAAAATTGTGCATTATCGGCAAGGTTGCTTGTGCTATCCTGTTCGATGACTTTGCGAAAAGACTTAATTGCAGCCTCATAATTGCCCTGTTTGTGGTAATTGCGGGCCTCTTGATAATAATCCTGGATTGAGCGGAAACTGGATTTTTCAGTTTGTAAATTTTGTTCATCTTCCAGGTCCACATTCCGATCAGTCACAGTATCAATCTCAGTTTCTTCAGGATTTTTCGGTAAAGTTTCAGTAGATGATTCTTGAGATTGAGGGTTTGAACCATTTTCCAGCAGGGCTAATCTTTTATCAAGGGCATCAAGGCGATTGCGAATATCTTCAAATCCGGAGAAACCGGAATTGTCAAGAGTATCAATTTCAGCAAATCCCTGATAACCTTCCAATCTCTTGATCTCCTTGAAGATTGCAATGATTCGGCTCATTTGGGTGGAGAGAGAATCGACCTTTACCTTGATTGCAGCCATTTCACTTTCCAGTGAATCAATTCTTTTCTCCAATTTTTCTGTTTTTTTATCATCATCCCCGAATAGAAAATTTCCCGCCTGAAGAGAAAAGGAGCTGATAAAAACGATTATGATCAGACCGACTTGTTTAGCAGTCATTTTAAATAAAGTCTCCTCAATTTAAGCAGGTAAATTTATTAATATTGTTTTAGAAATACAAACTTTACCGGCCTTGTAATTATACTTACTAGCAATTTGGTTTTCAATAATTTAACCGCAGGTTTTAAATCCGGTCGGTTTTCCTGTTCATATTAAAGATCAAACCGACAATAATAAAACAACTGGTCAAGAAGGATCCGCCATAGCTCAAAAAAGGCAAAGGCAGTCCAGTTACAGGCATTAATCCGACTGTCATGGCAATATTGATCACTACATGAAAAAACAACACCCCTATCAGCCCGATTATAACCAGTGTGTTGAATTGGTTGTTCGACCTATAGGCCGACTTTATACTGAGATAAACCATCAAAAAGTAGAGCAACAGCACAAAAGTTACTCCGATAAAGCCCCATTCCTCACCAATTACAGAAAAAATAAAATCAGTTTTCTGCTCTGGTAAAAATTTCAAATGGGTTTGCTTACCCTGTCCCAAACCTTTTCCTGAAAAGCCACCACTACCAATAGCGACCTGAGACTGAATAACTTGATACCCTGCTCCTTGAGGGTCAGAATTAACATCAAAAAGGGTTAAAATTCTCTTTTGTTGATAAGGTTCCAATTTATTCCATAATAGCGGCGAAACTGATCCTAGCGACAGATTAATTATTATGATCAAAATAAAATGCCACAGCTTTATTTTCTTTAAATAAAGCACACTAACAACAATTATTAACCAGATAAAAAAGGTGTAAAAATTAAAAGCTGACAGGAAACTGACAACAGGCGCAACCAGTATAAAAATATTAACAAAATCGACTTTCGCCCAAAACATTATGGGGAACAGGGATAGAAGATATATCATAGCCGTTCCTAGATCAGGTTGATTGAGGACGATGGCAGTGGGAATCAAAGTCAGAATGAGAGGGATAAATAGAACCTTGAAGTCAGATTTTGAAATTTTGGTCGTTGTGAAATATTTGGCCAGGGTCAGAACCAGGATAATTTTCATAATCTCGGAAGGCTGGTAATTAAACCCACCTATTGATATCCAGCGGTGAGTGCCAGCTGAAAGAGGAGAGATATAAGGCAGCATAATCAGTACTAATCCCGCACCATATATCCAGTAGCTTATATCAAAAAGGAGTTCCCCTTTGATCACAAAAATAATGGAGGCCGTGATCGCTCCCAAAATCATCCACATAACCTGCCGGCCAATTGCTCTCTGAAAGAAGCCCTGATCGACATTTGATGAAGCACTGTACACTGCAACCAGACCGACCATACATAACATCAGGACAACCAAAAACATTCCAGCTGTTAATTTATTGAGCTTATTAATATTACGATCAGCCATTGTTCTGTCCACTTGTTTTGTTGTCCGTCCAAATATTTTTTAAATAATATTTTAGAATTTTTCCTGCAACCGGGGCTGCATCATGCCCGCCTGAGCCACCATTCTCCAAGAAAACAGTGACGGCCACTTTTTTCTGGCCATTGTCAGCATAACCTATAAACCAGGCATGATTCTCGCCATGAGGATTTTGAGCAGTACCGGTTTTTCCGTAAACCTTTACTCCCCGTACATTAGCCAGGTTTGCAGTTCCGGCGGGATCGTTGACAACCTCGTAGAGCGACTCTTCTATTATATCCCAGGTTTGCGGAGTAAAAGATTCGATAGAATCCTTCTCTGTTGTAAATGTGCGGAATTTTTCTGTATCAAAATATTTCAAACCAACATGAGGGTGAATCAATTTACCGCGGGTAGCCAGGGCTGAAATAAATTTTGCCATCTGAATAGGAGTAACAAGCACCTCTCCCTGCCCAATTACAATGTTTAATTTATAGCCTTCAGTCCAGCCATTTTTTCCATATACCGAATTCATATAATTTTTGTCCGGGATGTTGCCAGAATTCTCGCTGGTAAGATCAATTTGGGTGGGCTCTCCAAAGCCAAATTTACGCACTGTTTCAGCCCATAAATCAAGATCCATTTTTCGAATCAAACGATAATAATATACATCACAGGACTGTTCAATGGATTTTTCCATGGCAACCCGACCGTGGCCCCATTCTTTCCAGCATTTAAAAGTTCGCCGCCCCAGTTTATAATAGCCCGGGCAATTCACAGACCAGGCACTATCCACAATATTATTTTCCAGAGCACCCATTGCCGCCATCATTTTAAAGGTTGAAGCCGGCGGATACTCAGCACTTGTCAGCCTGTTAAATAAAGGACGATCCGGATCATTGCTCAAAGAATCCCAGACCTCCTGATTAATTATGCCGGAAAATATCTCAGGAGAATAATCGGGTTTACTCACTGCTGACAGAATTTGACCATTGTCCGGATCAATTACAATAATGGCCCCTTTGCTGGTATCAGCCAGAATTCGCTCACAGGTATCCTGGAGTTCCCGGTTGATTGTCAGATAGAGATCATTGCCTGGCTGGGGTTGAATATTTTCTTTGCTTTCCAGGTCACCGAGAATGCGACCTTTTGCATTAACCTGGACGTATTTATAGCCTTTTTCACCACGCAATATAGATTCATATTGCCTTTCGACTCCTTCCCAACCAATCAGATCGCCATAATTATATCCATATTTTTTCAACCTTTTAAGAGCAGAAGAATTGATTTCCCGCAAATAACCCAGAACATGAGTTAAATTAACACCAGAAGGATAGGATCGGTAGGGATCTAGTTTATAAATTACGCCAGGGAATTCCAGCTTATGCTCTTCAATTCGGGAAAGCACCTGCATATTGACACCCTTGGCTACAAGAGCAGGTTTGAAGCGACCCCGCCAATTCTTTTTGACGCGCTCTTCAATTATCTCTTTATCAAGGCCGAGAACTTCACCTAATTTTTGGTAACATTTATTAATTGAGTCAACTTCAAAGGGAATGATAAAAACATTGTACTGAAATTTATTATCCACCAGTATATCACCAATACGGTCGTAGATAATTCCCCGGGGCGCCTCCAGAGTGACCATTCGAATACGATTGTCCTCAGCAATGCCACTATATTTATTATGTTGCTGGATTTGTATCTGATAGAAACGATACAAAAGAATCACAAATACCAGTCCGACAATGAATAAACTGACATTCTTGATTGTTTTTGTTACTGAATAACTAAAGAATGACATGATGCTCTATTCGTTTTGGGGCAAGATATTATCGATTATTATAAAAAAAGCCGAGGTGTAAAAAGTGGAAGGAATCACATACCGCATGACAATGTATTGAAGTGACATATCCGCTGAATTATAATAGATTGTATACAAAATAATAAAATGGATCAGCATAATGGTGATAACGATGAAATAATAGTTGAAAAGGCTCATCGATCTTTTACTGCCTTTCAAAAATCCGCTAATAAAACCGGTAATTGTTTTAACCAGGGCGGATAATCCGAATAGCATGCTAACTCCAATGCTATTGGATATGAGGCCGATGATGAATCCCCATATTTCTCCATATAATTTTCCATCAGATCTTGCAATCAGAATAACGGCTATTAGTAAAAAATCCGGACGAATATCCTGAATACTGATCCAATCTCCCAGGGTTACCTGTAAGAAAAGAGCCAGAAAAACTAAACCAATTGTATGTAAAATCTTTTTTAGCATATTTATTTCAATATTACAAAAACTTCTTCCAGAGATTCCAGTTGGACATAAGGTTTAACTGTGGCAATCTGATAATTGCGGGTCTCGGAATGTTTGATTTCGTCAACAACTCCTACCTTCAGATTTGGTGGGAAAATATCACTAAATCCAGAAGTCACCACTTCTTCTCCGGGATGGATCACAGCAGTTGTCGGAATGTCCCGAACTTGAAGGAGACCTTCGCCTATGGGTTGAAGAATCCCAACTACTCTGCTATCTACAAATCGAATCGACAACCGAAAGTTAATATCATTAAAAACATGGACTACAGCGGTATGATCACCTGTATTGACAACCTTGCCAACCACACCTTCGGTGCTGATAACGGGCAAATGTTTAGTTACTCCATTTTTTTGACCTTTGTTTAACAAAACAGCCTGTCCAATGCTCATACTTCCATAATTTATAACCCGGGCCGGTAAAACATTATAACCAATTGAATCACGAAAGCCTAACATTTCCTCGTATCTTTTATTCTCATTGTAGGCTTCAATCAACTCCGAATTTCTTCGAATTAATTGCAAATTTTGCCGCCGTAATTCTTTGTTTTCCTGAACAAGACCAGTTGTTTTTTGGATTAATTTTTTAGGGTATGTGAGAAAAGAAAAAGTATCAGAAAGACTATTCTGGAGAGCTTCGACCTGGGGGGCATCACCAGATAGAATCATTATAAAAGATAGCAGGATCAAAACCCCCAGGAGGATATATTCAAAAAAATCATAAATAAAATCATATATTGCTTTGAACATTTATTCCAGTACTTCCCGATATTTATCAATGTTTTCCACTATTTTTCCTGTACCATTGAGAACAGCTTTTAAAGGATCTTCAGCAGTGTTGACAGGTAGATCAGTTTCAACTCGAATTCGTTTATCAAGGCCTTTGAGTTGAGCGCCACCGCCGACTAAAATAATTCCACGATCCAGAATATCTGAGGAAAGTTCCGGTGGTGTTTCTTCCAGAGCCTGTTTGATGGCCTGAGTGATCAAGTCCACAGTTTCATTTAAACACTCTCGAATTTCTACTGAGGAAAGTTCAATCGTTTTGGGAATTCCAGCCACCAGACTGCGCCCTTTGATTGAAATCGTCCTATCGTCCATCGGCATAGCCGAACCCATGGTACACTTTATATTTTCTGCTGTTCTTTCACCGATTAGCAGATTATGTTCTTCACGAAAATGTTGAATAATAGCTTTGTCCATTTCATTACCAGCCGTTCTGATCGCTTTTTTGGTAACGATTCCATTCAGTGCGATTACAGCGATTTCAGTTGTTCCACCACCAATATCAACGATAATATTACCAACCGGTTTGGATATATCAATCCCGATTCCAATGGCACCGGCGATTGGCTCCTGAACAAGATAGACATTTCTGGCATTAGCCCTTTCGGCCGATTCTCGTACAGCACGCTTCTCCACACTTGTAATACCGGATGGAATACAGATCACAATATTGGGTCTTGCCAGACGACTAAAATTTATTTTTTTAATAAAGCCTCGAATCATAGCATCAGTCATATCAAAATCAGCAATTACACCATTTTTAAGAGGCCTGACAGTTTCCAGGTCCTGATGAGTTTTTCCCAGCATCTCCCGGGCTTCTTTACCAACGGCAACGACCTTTCCATCGTGTTTGGAGCGGGCAACAATAGAAGGTTCATTTAGCATCATTCCTTTGCCTTTGACATAAATCAATGTATTGGCAGTTCCCAGGTCAATTCCCAGATCACCTGAAAAGAAATTAAATAGATTTTTGAACATATAATCTCCAGACTATATTAATGTTTGAAAACTCTTTTTCCTGTAAAAACCATAAACATATTATGTTCATCGCAGGCGGTTATAACCTCTTCATCTCGGATACTACCGCCCGGCTGAATTACACCAACAAGGCCTTCTTCATGAGCCAGATCCACAGAATCGCGAAAAGGAAAGAAAGCATCCGAAGCCATAATAGTGCCTTCCAAATCAAGCCCGGCTTCTCCTGCTTTACGAATGGCAATTTTCAGAGCATCAACCCGCGACATCTGGCCGGCCCCAACCCCAACAGCACCATTTTCATCAGCCAGGACAATGGCATTGGATTTCACATTTTTTATTAATCGCCAACCAATGCGCAGGGCTTTCCGAAAAGCATCGGTATTTTTATTATTGGTTACAATCTTCCAGTTCTGCTCTTCTGATTCTGAGATTTTCTGTTGGTCCTGAACTAATTTTCCCCGGCCATAGCTTTGAATTTGCTTTGCATTTTTTAGACCTTCATGGTCAGGGATCAAAATTCGCAGATTCTTTTTACTTTTGAGAATCTCCAGAGCTTCCGTTTCATATTCGGGAGCAATGATACATTCCAGAAAACTTTTGATCATTTCCTCGGCCAGTTCTTTTGTAACCTTTCCATTCAGGCTGACAATTCCACCATAATAGCTTTTGGGATCGGTCTTTACTGCTCTCAAATAGGCTTCCTTATGATTCTCTCCAGTTCCAAATCCGCAAGGATTCATGTGTTTAATCAGAGCACAGCAGGGTTCATCAAATTGCATATCCTGCACAATTTGATAAGCAGCCAGGCAATCCTGGTAATTATTATAGGAAAGTTCTTTGCCACCTAATTGCTGAAAAGGCCGCCAATCCGGATCTTCCTGCGGAGCATACAAGCTGGCTTTCTGGTCAGGATTTTCACCATAGCGCAGTTCATGCACTTTTTTATAAAGTCCCTCGGCAAGGAGCGATTCATCCTGCATATCAGCAAAATATTTGACTATCTGTCGGTCATATTCATAGGTTTTTTGAAAAACTTCTGCAGCCAATTCTTTTCTATACCCTAGATTCAGGCTGTCTTTTCCCAATTTTTCCAAAAAACGATCATACTGCCCGGGATCAGAAAGAACAATATTACTTTTATAATTTTTAGCAGCCGCCCGTAGCATACTGGGCCCGCCGATATCAATCATTTCAATAATCTCATCGTGACTGCTTTCAGGATCATTATAGGCCTGCGAAAAAGGATAAAGATTCACAACAACCAATTGAAAGGAGGAAGCGCCGATTTGTTCCAAATCCTTTTTGTGTTGTTCCTTGTCAGGGTCAGCCAGCAATCCACCAAAAATCACAGGATGGAGAGTTTTTACCCGGCCATCCAATATTTCAGGATATTGTGTTATTTCAGAGACCCGATTAACTTTGACTCCGGATTCTTCCAATTTGCGAAATGTCCCTCCTGTAGAAAATATTTCCACATCCTGCTTCTCTAATTTTTTTGCCAGGGGAACAACTTTATCTTTATTCCAAACGCTTATAATAGCACGTTTAATAGTAAGATTACTCATCTTTTATTTCAACTCCGTTATTTTTAATTTGAATTCGGTCTTCGCAAAAGGCTTTGACCACTTCCGGAAAAATTCGGTGCTCAACTTTCAGAACCCGATCAGCCAAAGTATGCGGAGTATCGTCAGGCTTGACCGGCACCTTATCCTGCTTTATTATCAGGCCATTGTCGTAAATTTCATCTACGAAATGAACTGTTGCCCCTGATTCCTTATCATCGGCTTTCAAGACAGCCTCATGAACTCTGCTGCCATAATAACCTTTGCCACCAAATTTTGGTAGCAGAGCCGGATGAATGTTGAGAATAGCATGGCGGAATTTCCGAACGATCTCAGCTGGTATTAACTTGAGATAACCAGCCAGAACAATCAGATCGGTATTATATTTCTGTAAAATTCGAAGCAAAAAATCGGCGTATTCCTGTTCTTTTTTGAATTGTTTTCTGTTGATGTAATGAGTGCTAATATTGTCATGTTGTGCTTTATCGAAAACAGGTGGATTGGCTTTGTCACTGATAACGCATACAACCCGGGCAGGAATATCTCCGGATTTGATGTGTTTATTTATAGCCTGAAAATTAGAACCCCGGCCAGAAGCAAAAACAGCTATGTTTTTCATGTAAAAACCCTCAAATTAACAACCTAAAATTTAGTTGATAAAGCACTTAGATGCAATAATGGAAATATTTAGTAATTGTTATCATATTTTTGGGCAGTAGCCCCGTATTTTTTCAATGATCTCGTAATAATCTTCTTTATCCTCAAAAATATTAAAATCATCGGTATCTATGATCAGGACAGGATTGCGTTCTTTTTCTCTTTTGATCCAGTTGTCATAGGAAATATTGAGCCTGTATAAATATTCAGGGTCGACCTTTTTTTCAAAATCCCGTGAGCGTTTCCCAATTCTAGTCAAAAGCGTATCCACACTGGCCTTAAGATAGATGATCAGGTCAGGATCCTGCAGCTCGTCAACCATTATCCCAAAAAGTTCTTTGTAATTTTTCCAGTCCCGCTCGCTCATATTGCCCATTTTGTAGAGATTGCGGGCGAAAATTTCTACATCCTCGTAAATTGTGCGATCCTGAATCGAGGAGTTAGGACTTGCGGTCATCTTTTTGTGAGATTTGTAGCGGTGGGACAGAAAATAGACCTGCAGATTAAAACTCCAGCGCGCCATATCTGCATAAAAATCCTCCAGATAGGGGTTGTCGATCACCGATTCAAAATAGGCTTCCCAGCCCAGATCTTTGGCCAATTTTTTTGTCATTGTGGTTTTGCCAACGCCGATATTTCCGGCAATTCCAATAAAGTATTTGTCTTTACTCACCTGTTTTTTCTCCAGCTAATTGTTCACCGTTGCGCTCTTTGATAGCAATCGTCTTGATTGT
>JAIPJV010000058.1 GCA_021734005.1 Fidelibacterota bacterium | reverse complement strand
AATGAAATTTTACCGCCCAGTTGTAATATTTTTTCAGCATAATTCGCATCACTGCTATAACAATGCATTACAAATTTTTCATATTCCAACTCATCCAGCACTTCCAGAACTGCTTTATCGGCCTGGCGATTGTGGATGACTACAGGTAGATCCAGAGAGCGAGCGATCTTGATGTGGTCAGCAAAAAATTCCTTTTGCAATTCCATACTATCTTTGCTGCGATACAGATCAACCCCGGTCTCCCCTATTCCCACAACTTTGGAATGGCCGGCCAGATCAATTATCTGATCCTTCCAGTCTTCAGGGGCATTTTCACAATCATTAGGATGAATGCCGACAGCAGCATACACATTTTCATAATTTGTCGCAATGCGAACAGATTCCCGGGAAGTATCCAGATTTGTGCCAATGCAGATCAGCTTTTCCACGCCTTGATCTTGCGCCTGAGAAATTACATGATCTATTTTTTGGGATAATGGTTTATAATTGAGGTGACAATGAGTATCTATATACATTTATTATCTCGATCATTAAATATTGGATAAATTTTTAGGATTAAATCAAACACCTTGCTCTATTATAAGTCGAATAGTCAAGTAGCAAAGTTGTCGAGTAGTTTAGTTGCAAAGTAGTAAAAAAAATTATAATCATTTTACGAATACTCAATTTTCTGTTTTAATCTTTCTTTCCTGATATAAAATTGGCATTTCACTTAGTTCAACTTTCTGCTTTATTAGTTTCTGCTTTCTGCTTTAGAAATGTTCAGAATTTCACCCTTTTCAACTTTCTGGTTTGTGTTTTTTTCCTTACTCCCTTTTCCTTTTTCCCTTTTTAGCTAACTTCCGCCCCGGCCTCAATATCATTCAAAGGAGTAAGCAAAGCCATACCATCTTGATCACTGGCTGCCAGCAACATTCCCTCACTTTTTACGCCAAATATCTTAGCCGGTTCCAGATTGGCAACAATCACAATTTTCTGGTCGATTAAGTCTTCAATTTCATAATGTTTCGCAATTCCTGCTACCAATTGGCGTATGCCTTCTCCATCATCGACCTGCAATTTTAATAATTTATCAGCGCCTTCCACAGGTTCGGCCTCTTTGATCTGAGCAATTTTCAGATTCACTTTGGCAAAATCATCTATATCGATCATATCAACTTTCTTCTTTTTAGGTTTTGGCTTGGATTCTTTTTCTTTTTTCTTTTCCACCTTTTTGACATCAATTCTGGGAAAAAGAGCATCAAAATCCCCGAGCTTTTGACCGGCCGCCAGACCGCCCCAGGCAAATTTATCCTTTTGCTGGTTAACTGGCAGGCTTTCCAACAAAATATTGATTTTATCAGGCATTATAGGATGTAAAAGTCGGGCCGAAATACGTAATGCTTCAGCCGCACAATATAGAACAGTTCCCGTCGCCTCTTTGTCTTTTTTTATCAATTTCCAGGGCTCACGAACTTCCATATATTTATTTACCGAGCGGACAAATTCCATAACCTTATCAGTAGCCTTATTTAAGTCCATCTTTTCAATAAAAGAGTGTACACTGGCAGGCAATTTTTCAGCATTTTCTTTCAATTCTGCATCTTTTTCATGCAATTCTCCTGGTTCAGGTATAGCATCATAATATTTATTGATCAGCGCTGTTATCCGGTTGGCTAAATTACCAAAATCATTGGCCAATTCGGCATTGTAGCGCTCAATGAAGAGCTTTTCACTGAAATTGGCATCCTGCCCCAGAACCATATCACGAACCAGATAATAGCGGACAGGATCGACACCATAATGATCCATTAAATCAAGAGGACTTACAATATTATTTAAAGATTTTGACATCTTACTTTCATTCATCAGCCACCATCCGTGAGCAAAAATTGTATCCGGCAGAGGCACATCCATAGCCTTCAGCATAGTCGGCCAGTAAACGCAATGAGTTGTCACAATATCTTTTCCAATTAAATGAAAATCAGCCGGCCACCACTTTTCAAATTCTTTGTCATCCTGTTTATAGCCAATGCCAGTTACGTAATTGAGCAAAGCGTCAAACCAGACATAAGTCACATAATCGGAGTCAAAAGGGAGTTCAATTCCCCAGGCCAGACGTTCTTTTGGACGGGAAATACACAGATCATTGAGATCCTGCCTAAGAAAACCCAGGACTTCATTTTTGCGATGTTCAGGCTGAATAAAATCAGGATGATCGTTAATATATTCAATCAACCAATCCTGATATTTGCTCATTTTGAAAAAATAGTTTTTTTCCTGAATAAATTCAGGTTCCTTATCATGCTGAGGACATTTGCCATTCCCCTCTTCCAGTTCTTTATCAGTTAGAAATCTCTCGCAGCCCACACAATAATGACCACCATATTCATCAGCATAGATTTCACCTTTATCATAAAGTTCCTGGAGAACTTGCTGAACAATTTTTTTATGGTAATCATCTGTAGTACGAATGAATTTGTCATAATTTATCTTCAAACGGTCCCAGGCTTCCTGAAAATGGACAACCATTTCATCGCAATGTTCCTGAGGGGCAATTCCTCTCTCCTGCGCTGAAGTCTGCACCTTCTGTCCATGTTCATCAGTTCCCGTCAAAAAGAATGTATCACTGCCTTTTTCACGGTGAAATCGGGCCAAAATATCGGCCAGAATCGTTGTATAAGCATGCCCAATATGGGGCTTATCATTAACATAATAGATCGGGGTTGTGATGTAGAATTTTTCTTGCTCCATGATCCTTACTCTTTTTTATTAATTTTTGTCTGTTTTGTGGAATTTTTTCAATTCTTCCAGGGTAATATCTTTGAGTTCATCATTATCAAAACGCAGAGTTGCAATTTCCTGAAAAATATCAATTTTTTCCAGAGTTCCACCTTTGCCATTAATTTTGATGCGGACGCCATATTCCGGATACTGACTTAGAAATTGCTTATATTTATCGTATTCATAGCGAAAACAGCATTTCAATTTGCCGCAAACTCCTGAAATTTTACTCGGATTCATTGGCAAATTCTGATCTTTAACCAGCTGCGTTTTGACCGGCTTAAAACCATCCAGAAATTTTTGGCAGCACAAAGGTAGACCACACGGTCCGATCCCATTATAGCGCCGCATTTTTTCACGATGATTGATCTGCCGCATCTCAATCCTGGTCTTGTATTTTCGGGCTAAAATCTTTACCAATTCCCGAAAATCAACCCGGCCGTCGGCAGTAAAATAGAAAATCATTTTTTTGCGGTCCAGGCGAAATTCCACATTCACCATATTCATTTCCAGGCCAAGATTTTCGGCCTGTTCAGCGCAATACTCCTCAGCCAGCCGTTCATCCTTACGATTTTGACTATTTTTAGCCATATCCTGATCAGTAGCCCGTCTCAAAATCCGAGGTTCATCATTATTCATACTGGTCAGATCTTTGTCTTCATTGACAATGGCTGTTCCCAGATCCTCGCCTCGATCCGTCTCTACGATTAATTTGTCCCCGTTTTTGACGGGAAATTCCATTACATTGCGGTAGAACTCTATTCGCCTACCTTTAAATAATATTTTTACTATTTGATCTTTTTCTTTATCACTCATTTATTTTGTCTTCCTTTTAAAAGCATATTTTCGAATTTTAAAGAAGGTCTCCAACAAAACCAGGTTAATATATACATTCCGCTCCAGCAAATCAATACAATTTTGCAGTGTTTTATTGACCTTATTAGGCTGAAATCCAGAATAGTTTTCCACAAAATTTTTGATTTCTTCAGACTGATCAGCGTGAATGAGTTCCTCTTCAGTATTACCGGATTTCAGAAAAGCTGCATCCCGAAACCAGAAACCGATTGATCGAATCAATTGGTGAAAATAGCGGGGATCGCCTTTATAGATTTTGGCTATCTCTTTTACATAATTGTAAACGGCCTTTTTATCCCAGCGGGCAATTGTCCGCAAAATTTCAATAGTCTGCTTTTTGAGTTTTCCAATATCCTGATCCAGCAGCCATAAAGCATCGGAATAGCTTCCACCAGCCAGATTGACAATTAGATTGGATTCATTTTGGGATAATTGATCTCCGTTAATCGCTTCGGAAATAACTTCATTCTTAAGAGGCGGAAAAAAGAGTTGCTGACAGCGGGATTTAATTGTAGGCAACAGTTCTGAATATTTTGATGTTGTCAATATGAAGACCGATCTACGCGGTGGTTCTTCCAGAATTTTCAAAAAAGCATTCGCAGCCGGATGAGTCATTAGATGGGCATCAAAAATGACAACAACTTTCCAGCCATTGGATTGCGAACTGAGAAATATATTCTTTTTAATATAGCGGATAAAAGTGATAGGAATTGATTTGGCATCCGTGAGATCTATCTTGTAATAGGTATTTTGAGCCTTTTTCTGGATTTCTTCCTGGATTTCCCCTATCTGATCATTAGAAACCTGTGAGAATGGATCTTTGACACCTTCTTTCTTATTTGTAATTTTTAATGGATAGACTAATTGCAGATTTTCATGTTCCAGATTATTCATCTGCTTACACGAAGGGCATTGACCGCAGGCTTCCAGGCTATCGGTTTCACAATTCAGCATGGCCGCATATTCCAGAGCTACAGTCTCCTTTCCAGAACCTTCATTACCATAAAATAGATAGGCACTGGCCACCTTTTCATTCTTCATTGTGTTCTTTAAAGCTTGCACATTCCTGTTTTGATCAAGAATTGTAAATAAACTCATTTATCTATGTGATTTCCTTTTATATTTTCAAGCACTTTTTCCCAGCCAGCGAACAGGATTCAGTTTGGAATCTTTATGCCAAATCTCAAAATGGAGAATATCGTCCCGCAGAGATCCTGATTGTCCAACTTTTGCAATTGTCATATTTCGGGAAACATAATCGCCTTTAAATACCCGAATATTGGTAACGTGGGCATAGACTGTATAATATTCAGCACCGTGATCAACAATTATAATATTGCCAAAACCACGAATATAACTAATAGCACTAACCATTCCATCATGAACAACTCGAACAGGTGAGTCTTTTCCCGCTTTAATATCGATACCAGGATTTGAAGTAATGGTGTTGAGTTCAGGATTTCTATGTTCACCAAAACCATTAATGATCTCACCATAAGCCGGCCAGCTCAATTTGCCTTTGCTTTTTTGGAATAATTCTGTACCGATTATGCCTTCTTTAGCCCGCATTCTGGCCAATTGTTCCTGCCGTTCCTTACGTTCTTTCTTCTGGCTGGCCAGCAATTCTTCCAGTTGTTTTACGGCCTTTTCCTTCTCTTTAATACTTGCCATTAGAGATTTTTTGTCCTGGCGGGCTTGAGCCAGTTTTCTTTCATGGGTTTTCTTCTGCTTTTCAATTGTGTCCTGATAATCTTCCATTTCTGCCAAAAGCCTATCCCGCTCATTCATTTCCCGAATCTTTTTTCGCTTCTGAACAACCAGTTTGTTCATATTCTGCTTGATCTCTTTGGATAGCTCCTGCTCCGAATTGTGAAATGTGTGTAAATATTTATAACGATAAATAGCCTGATTCAGAGACTGGGACGTAAGCATTAATTCCAGAGTTTCATATTCACCTTTTTTGTAGAGATAAACCAGAACTTCGGCATACTGTTTCTTTAGATAATTTAAGCGCTTCTCCAGATTGTTGATATTGCGGGTAGTACGATTGATCTGAAATTCAGTTTGTTTCAACTCAATCTTGACTTGTCGGATCTTTTTTTGATTTAGATTGATACGTTCTTCCAGGCTTTGTACCTCAGAATACAGAGTTTTCTCTTCTGAGCGGACCTCTTGAAGCTGGTTTTTATAATTATTTATCTCGGCCCTGATCTTTTCCAGTCTCTCAGTATTATTCTGAATCTTTTTATCCAGATCCTGAGCCAGTTGAAAAGTTCCGGCCAGCAGAAAAATCAATCCTATATATAAAACCTTTTTCATATCGAGCCAAAGTAATAATACTTAATATTAAAAACAAGTTTAAATTGGTTATAACTTACTTTACTTAAAAATCTTCTTAAATGATATTCAGGATTAAAAATTTGCAGAAACCAAAGCTTATCAACCATTATCCCAAAATATTTTTTGATAATTGGGCTAAAGCCGGGGAATTTTCTGAAAATTCGAGTTTAGATAAACAGCTCTTTACCATTATCCCAAATCAAAAGCTATAGGAAATACCGACACCTATGACTTCCTTGAGCTGCAGGGCAGGGCCATTTTTTTCGCCAGTTTCTTCATCGACGATTGTTATATCATCGTCATAGATCATGTGGGTAGTTATATTAGTTGATATGTATTGATTGACCTTCATTGTCAGCAGAATTTTCCAGTCAATATCGATGTTTTGCGGCTTGTCAATATAATTGGAAAATATTGATAGATTTGAGTTTATGATCACATTTTTGAAAATCTCCCTGCGTAAATTGGTTTTCAGGTAGCCACCAACTTCCATACGGAATTTGGAACCCTTTTCAACGCCAAATTCCCCCTGCTCTGAGAGGTCATCATCCAGCACAAAAGTCATCTTTGTTGTCAGCGGGGATAGAAAAATACTATAGGTATCATTTTCCTGGTAATCCATGCCGATCGCTCCTGTCAGATAGGCCGGAGCAAAAGGTGCTGAAATTTTCGATGTATCATTCACATAATCAAAACCATTGGCCATCTGGGTTACAAAATTCATCATACCGGAATAGTACCAGTTCTCATGAGCCCGGTATCCATATTTTGAATTCAGCTCCACTCTGTCGTCAGTTTTGGTAAAATCGGCATCTTTTCCTTGCTTAAGAATACCATAGCCAATGTCGGCGGTATTATTCCAGATTGATTTTTCCTGGCGGTAATTTAAGAACAGATTGATGATTCCGTTGATTGCCAGGGAATTATTACCACCTGATGCCCAATTGTCCAAACTTGTCTGGGATAAATTGGTTGTGATCACACCTCCTCTGGTTAATCCCATTGGAATATCTTTTTTCTTTTTCTTTAATTTGTCTTCCAGTTCAGTAGTTTGAGTGAAAATTATGACAGGAATTAAAAGAAAAATAAGTGTTATCTTTTTTAACATTTACAATCCTTTTGTTTTGATGGAAAATAACAATTTAAAATTTAAGGTTGACTTACCTCTTTTAAAAATATTTCTGCCAGTCCTGAACCTGTCAAACTCACAATCGTAACTACAACTCCTGCAATTAAAACCCCAACTACATTAGCTACCCAAAATTTTTTGGGATCCAAACCAATAAGAAAAGCAGCCAGGGCACCAGTATAGACACCTGAACCAGGCAAAGGAATACCAATAAATACAGCAACAGCCCATTCTCCATACTTTTCTACACCTTCATGTATTTTCTTTCTGGTACGTTCTACATACTTCTGCCACAGGGAGTTAACAAATTTTATTTTAGTTATAACTTGAATTATAATTTTCATCAAGTAGAAAACGACAAACCCTAAAATTATATTGCTAATTATTGCTGTAATAAATACCGATAACCAGGGCAGGTCAGTATAGAAAATGCCAAAAGGTATCGACGCTCTCAGTTCCAGAGCGGGAACTAGAGTAAAGAAGATGATCTGTAGAAAACTTTCCATAGTTTTGAATACTCCTATTTATATTTTTATTAATTCCAGAAATAACTCTCAAAATATAGTTTTATAAAGCGAAAAGTGTCTCCAATATTTTCAATGTTAGAGGAGGTATGATTGTAAATTGTTTCTATAGGAATTTCAGACAGGCTATACCCCTGAGATAAGGTCTTTACGAGAAATTCACTCTCAAACTGAAAACCTGTATATTTAAATTCATTCAAATCAAGCTGTTCCAGAGTAAGTAATCTATAACCACACTGGCTATCATGGACACGAACACCGGTCTTTAGAGAGATCAGAAATGATGTAATAGTGTTTGAAAGGATTCTATGAAAAGGCATACTATCGTATATATCCCTGACTCCCAGTATTATATCACAGTTAGTCTCAATTTTTTTATTAAGAAAATTTCCAATTTGCACTGGATCATGTTGAAGATCTGCATCCAGACAGATGCAATATTTTTTATTCCGTCCCTGAGCTGCCTTTAGACCGGTTATCAAGGCCTTTCCCTTGCCCTGATTGGTTTTGTGCCTGAGAATGTCGATTTTGGGCCTGTTGCTCAGATATGAGGCCACTCTCCGCCGGGATCCATCGTCAACAATCAGAATATCCAGATCAGGGTGTAAATTTTGGATTCTGCTTACCAGTTCAGGCAAACTTTTCTCAGCATTGTAGGCCGGAATAAGGGCACAATATTTAGACCAATCAAAATTTTGGGGAGTACTTTTATGCATTATCTATATTAGCCGAATTTTGAAAATACTTAATTAAAAAATAGGAAGAGCAGCTTCCTAAAAAATAATATAAAAAATCTGAAGCAATAAACGTATTGCCAAACAGGCTTTTACCTATAAAACCCTTCCGAAGTTCAATTATAATGGGAAAATTCCACAGTTGTGAAATTTCTATTATTGAGGAGATAATAAAGACCAAACCGCAAATTTTGTAAGGGTTACTGGACGGTCTAAGAGAAAAAAGGATTAGAGTCCAGAAAACCACATATAAAATATCACTCAAGGAATTATTTACCCATGATTTAGCATAACCATCATAAAATTTTGTGGAAATGCCGATCGGTATTAACAAAAGAATTGTAAAGATAACTCTTTTATCCGGTTCCCAATTTTTGCCCATCAGTATTTTTCCTTCAGGTAATTCTACTTCAATTTCCGTTTTTATGTCGATGAATTTACTTGAATAGGATAAATTTTAAAAGAAAAAATATCAAACTCCCCTTTCCAGCAATCCATTCATCCAGTCATCCAATCATCCAGACATCCATTCATCCAATCATCCAGACATCCAATCATCCATTCTTCCAGACATCCAATCATCCATTCTTCCAGTCATCCATTCATCACAAACTAAAAAAAGCCCTGCAAACTTTACAGGGCTTTTGAAGAGCGAGAGACGAGACTCGAACTCGCGACAGCTACGTTGGCAACGTAGGGCTCTACCAGCTGAGCTACTCTCGCTTGCTTGCATTCTTGACTCAAAAAGCGACCTAAATTTATTTTTTGTGCAAAACAGATGCAAGCATTTTTTGCAATAAATTTCAATCTGTAAAAATAATGAAAAATAAGAAAAAAATATGACAATTATCGAGAAAAACTATCCTCAATCTATTCAGTGTTTTACCAGATATAGGGAATCAATTTCCATGTTTTCTGGATATATTCTGCGTATTCTTGACCAAACCACTTAAAAAGGGATTGCTCTTCAATTTTTATTCTATAGATCATGGCTGGCAAGCCACCGAGCATAGCAATTCCGACTGCACCCCAGCTTCCCAGACTGAGGGGAATACCGAAAAATAAGCACATTAGGCCTAAATAAGCAGGGTGGCGAACTTTTCCGTAAATATTATCAGTAACTAACTGATGCTGATCCGAGGTTTCCACATGGGCGCTATAATGTTTCCCTAATACTCTCCTGGAAATAAATCGAAGAGTAACTCCAGACCCAACTAAAAGAATACCTAATCCTCACAAAATAAATAAATTACTATCAAAGTCTGTCCAGCCCATATTCCAGATAT
>JAIPJV010000057.1 GCA_021734005.1 Fidelibacterota bacterium | reverse complement strand
GGTAGATTTAACATGATCAAAAGTGGTAGCCCCATAAAAAGGGCAATGCCACCGCCGTAGGCCAGATCTTCAGCTGCAGGTGAATCAAAATTGGGATCTGTGACTCGAATCAAAACGAGCCCAGAATTGATGGTTCCGGTCATTTCACCAAAGATGCCAATAAATCGTTCAAAATTATAATTATCAAAAGAACGGTAGGCAGTAAATTTAATAATAAAATAGGTGGCAAATCCTGCTAATAAGGACATTATCAAAACGGGGACCAGATTGGTTTTGATCAATGTAAAATTAATAGCAGCAATGGAAGCCACGATCAGATAATCCACAGAAAGTCCTGATAATCTGCTCATCAACCCGCGATCGATTAAATAACTACGATCCGTAATATCCATCAATTTTCTGACCAGAACGGCAATTAATAATCCAAAAATAAAATGGAATGACCAGATAGTATCCACAAAATCACTGAGCCCCGCACGAGCCATCAGAGAAGTGATCAGAAATAGAAATCCATAGGTCAAAAAATAGACACTGCCGATCAATCCAGCCTGGAAAGCGAGAGGTTCTATGGCTTCCTGGGAAAGAGTCAAATATCCGGCTACCTTAGGTTTGCCATTTTTTATGACACCCATTCTCACATCTTCTGTAATATCCTCCGGACCATCGACAATTTCTGTTTCCCTTCGGGAAATGCCTCGATTTACAATAATTATCCCAACAAAATAAGCTATCAAAAATCCAATCACTGAAAATGTCAACCCTACCATGCCACCATTAACAAAACCAAACTTTTCCCAGCTTTGTCCCATGGTGTAGGCAATACCCGGGCCCATTCCAAAACCAAGGGGCAGAAGAAATCCCATCCCGGCAAACAGATCGGGTTTGAGGGTATAGATGAATACAAAACCGATCAAAAGGCCAATTACAGCCTGAATTATATAGCAGGTTAATTCGATAAAACTTTTGTTGATCGGGCCTTTTCCCCAGTGGCCTTTAGATTGTCGCAATCCAATTGTAATAAAGGTCAAAGCCAGAAGATGATAAACATATTTTCCCAGACGATCGCTGTTGAGATCAAATAGTCCCAGCAATTGGGCTCCCAAAATCAGTCCGATAAATCCGGCAATAATATTATTGGGAATCAGAAATCGCTGAAAAAAGGGCACATATCTGCGCAGTGCTGAACCAATGATCAGAAGCAGGCTCAAAATCGAAAAATCAAGTACCACATCTTTTAGATTTACTGCTAAATGCCAGGCTTCCATAGGTATCCAATTTATATAGATTTTTTAGCGTGCAAAAACCCAATCAGCCGCCAAACAATAAGTAGAATTACCAAATAGGCAGCCAAAATTCCGAGAGTTATCCAGTATCCGGTTATTGTATTATTGAAAAAATTCATAGGTGCAGTCAGCATGACCAGCATGGGAAATCCCAAAAATAATCCAATGCCACTACCATAGACCATATCTTCCGCTACTGGAGTATCATAATTGGGATCAGTCACTCGAATGAGAACCAGACTGGAATTCAAAGTGCCGGTAACTTCGCCAAATAGGCCGATAAAGCGTTCAAAATGGTAGTCATCAAAAGCCCGCCAGCACAGATAGCGCAGCATATAATAGGAGGCAATTGCAGAAAGAATCGACATTGTCAAAATTGGGAAGATATATTTCCAGACAATAGCCAGATTGATAGCTGCAATAGCACCAACAACAAGATAATCAACAAATACGCCAGCGCAGCGATTCATAAGGCCTTTGTCCAGTAGATAGCCTTTATTGGTGACATCCAATATTTTACGGAAGGCCAGAGCAATCAAAAGAGCAACCAGAAAATGGAAAGACCACAGAGTGGGGACAAATCCTTCCAATCCAGCATTTTGCATGAGTGTTGCCAGACCGGATACAACAAAATAGGTGAATAAATAGACTGTGCCAATGGCAGCCATTTGAAAGGCCAGCGGTTCTATGGCTTCCTGGGAAAGAGTCAAATATCCAGCAATTTTCGGCTCGCTTTCTTTGACCACACCTTTGCGAACGTCAGCAGATAAATCCTCCAGACCATCAATTAGTGTGGTTTCTTTATTTTTAATGCCCCGATAGATTATGAATATTCCGGCAAAGTAAGCAATTAAATAACCTAAAGCGGCAAAAGTAAGACCGACATCCCCACCACCAACCATTCCGTATTGTTCCCAGCTCTCACCCATTGTATAAGCCAGTCCCGGTCCCATTCCAAATCCAAGAGGAAGTAAAAGACCGGTTCCCGGAAAAAGATCAGGTTTAAGCGTGTAAACGAAAATTAGACTAACGAATAAGCCAATAACTCCCTGCAGAATGATAGTGGTTAAATTAGCAAATGCTTTACTCAAAGGGCCCCGTCCCCATTTTTTCTTTTCCTGGCGCAAGCCAATAGCAACAAAAGTGAGAGCCAGAAGGTGATAGACATACTTACCCAAACGAGCAGGATCAAGGGGCAAAATTTTGAAAAGCTGCTGTCCAAGAATCAAACCGATAAATCCGGCAATAATATTATTGGGAATTAGAAATTTCTGGAAGAATTTATTGTAGCGCCTCAAAATTGTTCCCAGAATCAACAGCAGACTGAGAAAAGTTAGATCAAGGACGACAAATTTTAGATTAATAGTAAGATCCCAGGGATTCATTGTATTCACCAATTTTTTATTTAGAGAGTTACTTATTAGGTTGGTCTAATTTAGCCGGATTTTTGAGGCGATCAATAATTCCATTTGCTAGATCACCAATTTTCCCGCCATCTGCAATCCGATGGTCGAAAGTTCCAGTCAGCGGAAGCATGGGGCGGATTTTGACTTCACCATCAACAGCCACAGGTTTCTCTTTAATCTTACCCATAGCAATTACAGCAGGAAGTTTCCCAATCGGAAAAAGAGCGACCATACCAGTTTCCAGCCCAAAAGTTCCAATATTAGTAAGCATAATACTGCCAAAGGGATCTCGACCGATTTTGACAAAAGGAATTTTGAAGCCCATTTCAAAGGCCCACCATTTAACAAATTTGAAAACAGGGCGTCGAAAGGGCCAGGGAACTTTAGCAATTGCATTTTTTGCACCGAACGTACCTTTTTCTTTACCTGACCTTTTTTGGCTGATTCGATTTTGCTGAAATTCTGCTATTTCCGATACAGACATTTCATGAGTCTTTGGAATGACCAATCCAGTCATCCCTTTTCCACCTTTGCGAGCAATGGAAACGCAAACATTAGCATCTTCTCGCGGTACAAGTTTTCCTCGCTGGACAAAACAGTTCATTTCCGGTGCATCTTCATATAAGGAGCGAGCCAAAGCAGCGGTCACAAAATTGGTTACCGTGATTCGAGTGCCTTCATCTTTTTTCTTTTCAATATAATCCAGCATTTTACCGACATCAATTTCATATGTGCCATAGACTTTGCCTTCATTCGGCGCACCATAAACTGCAATAGCAAGTTTTCTCCAGGGTGATTCATATGGATTTTTTGACAAAATTTCCTCCCTAATTCCTCATTATATAGATGGATTGTAAATTAAGAGATATAAACTGGAATTAATAATAAATTTTTGTTGACGTTTATTATGCTATTACCCTTTTAAAAATAGTTGATTTTCTTTTTGTTTAATTTGAAGGATGATTCATCTATTTCAAAAAATATGAAATAATATTTGACATTATAGAATAAATTTTATATAATTAACTGAATAGTTGGTTAATTAGGGATTATGAATGACAACACAAAAAAGAGACAAAGTCAAAACCAGAAAAAAAATCCTTGATACAGCAAAAAAAATATTTGCTGAAAAAGGCTTCGAAGGAGCCCGGGTCGATGAAATTGCAGAACAAGCCGGGGTTAACAAATCACTTATTTATTATTATTTCGATAGTAAGAAAGCAATTTTGGAAGTTCTTATGCAAGAATTTTTTGCTGAGTCTATTAATTGGAAAGAAAAACATTTAAAAAGTGTTCAAAAAAATGTTGATAAAGATAATATTTTCGAATCTTTAACTGATAGTGTAGTAGATTTACTGGAGGGGGACAAAGAGATATTAAAAATTATTATTATAGAGGAACTTAAATCCGAAAAAGAACATTGGCCTCTCTTTCAACTTTTTGACCAGGGACTTAGGGATAGCTTTGAAATGTTTGCAGACTCCGGAATTGAATTCCAGCAAAAAGATAAGTTGATGCAAGCAATCTTTTATTTTGGTTTAATTCCTTCAATATTTTTTATGTTACTCAGAGAAGAATGGTCTGATTATTATGAATCAAATATAGAAGAAGATACAGAACAATTTATTGAAATTATGAAAAAAACTTATATAGATTTTTTGAAGAATGAGTTAATTAAATAATTTTTTTAGATTTCTAATTGACTGAATAGTTAGTTAATATTAAGACAAAAAGAAGGAGGAGTAAGCAAATGATTTTACTCTTTAAAGATCTAAGAAAGACTTTTCCACTCCTGCTAATTATAGTTGTGATATTAGGAGTAAGATTATCAGCAAGTCCGAATCAGAATGAACAAGAGTTAACAGGTGCTGAAATTATTAATAAAGTAGATAAATTACTCACCACAAACACTTCCTATAGCAAAATGCAGATGACTATTGAAACCACCTCCGGTAATAAACGTACCTTTGTATTTGAATCCTGGAGTAAGAACGATGGTGAGAAGAACCTGGTTCGATATTTAGAACCCCGCCGTGTCAAAGATCAAGCCACCTTAATGCTGAACGATGCTAATGATATCTGGATGTATTTCCCCCGCACAGAACGAGTTCGCAAACTTGCAACTCATGCCAAAAAGCGAAAAATGCAGGGCAGTGATTTCTCCTATGAGGATATGGGAGGTAGTGGTGATTTTGATGAAGATTATGATACAAAAAGACTGGAAGATGAAGAAAAAAATGGACATGAATGCTACAAAGTCGAGCTTAACAGAAAACCTGATAGTGATGAGTCCTATTCGAGATTGCTGATGTGGGTGAGAAAAGATAATTTTTATCCGATATTTATCGAATATTATGATGAAGAAGATCCTACTTATCTCCAAAAAGTCCTGACTCAGAGTAATATCGAGATGATCGATGGAATCCCAACAGCAAAGAAAATGGTAATGAAAAATCTGGATGACCAGAGTCAAACAATTATGGAAGTTCTGGAGATTGAATATGGGGTTGAAATAAGTGATAGAAAATTCACTGAAAGGGGGCTTAAAGAATGAAAAAATCACCAATTTTTTTATGGATATTAATTCTTGTTTCCAGTGTATTTGCTCAACAGAATGTAGAAATCTTTGGTTATTACGAAAGTCAATTAATGGGGGCAGAACTGAATAATGATTTCTATCAATTATACACCAATAAATTACGGGTAGACCTGCAAGGCGAGATTGCCGACAATGTCTCTTTTGGAGCAAATTTCGACTATATTACCTATCACGGAAAAAAGCAGTGGAATATTCTCAATTTTCTGGCTCCGGAGGTGGTTAATTCAATTCCGGATCAGCAGCGGCAACTTTATACCTTGCCTTTTGAAAACAGACAATTTCTTGATAATGCTTATTTAAAAATAGCATTTGACTGGGCCGATTTCACAGCCGGTAAACAGCAGATATCTCTGGGCACAGGTTATGTCTGGAATCCCATTGATATCTTTAATGTAAAAGATGTGCTTGATCCTACTTATGAGCAACCCGGGCATAATGCCCTGCGGCTGGACATTCCGATTCAAATACGCTCCACCTTGACCACTATTTATGCACCCCATGATAACTGGAATAACTCCACAAAATTAATTCAATTCAAGACCGGCTTGTCGCGGTTTGATTTTACCTTTACTGCCATAGAAAAAGAGCGAGTAACCCACGATTATTCCCAATTCATCCCTTCCAGGCAAAATTTTTTAGAATTATCTGAGAAAAGACAGCTCCTGGGATTTAGCACAGTTGGTGAACTATTAGGTCTGGGAGTCTATTCAGAATATGCTTATAATCTTATGGATGATTCCGATGATTTTCATGAATTTGTAATTGGTGCTAATTATACTTTTGAATTTCAGACCTATGTAATGCTTGAGTTTTATAGAAGTGAACTTGGAAAAAATAATTATCATGATTATACGATTACAGAATGGATGCAACAATATACTCAGGAGAAAAAGACGATTGGCCAGGATCAGCTCTATCTAATGATCGATCACCCAATTACCGACTATATCAATTTTGGTTTAACCGGGATCCACTGTCTTTCCGATAATAGTCTGAGTCTCGTGCCTACTTTAGAATATAGTTTTACCCAGAATACTCAGATAACAATGTATCTGAATACGAATTTTGGCAAACAGGGTACGATGTATGCCAAAGATTCGGGCAGTGGTGGAATGATTCGGGCTAGAGTTTATTTCTAAATCATTAAAATAAAAGGGATTAGATATGAGGGAAAAATTATTAAAGCGGCTGGCTAAAATACACTCCGATCATCCCTGGAGAATGTTACTGATTGTACTTTTAATAACGATAATTCTGGCTGGTTTTGCCAGCCAAATGAAAATCCAAATGAGTATGTCGGAACTATTACCCCAGAAAGACCCCAGGGTAGAGGTTTTCAATGATATTAAAGATGAATTTGCAACGGCAACTAATCTGGTGGTAGTAATCCAGGGCGAAGAGGAGCGAATTAAAGCTTTTGCTGATGAACTTGCTCCAAAAATTCGGAATTTGAGAGATACGACGCAAAATAACGAAATCAGAGCGAGAATAGATGAAATTAATAAGAAATTGGAAAATTATAAAAACAGAGGGAGAGCCTCCTCTAAGATAGCCACTTTAAAAGTGGACATTGACTCCCTTAAACAACGTTTGAATTTTCAATTATTCCAGCGGGTTGATTATAAGACTAATCTTGACTTTCTCAGAAATCACGCCCTGATGCTTACCAAAGAATCGGACTTAATTAGCACCAGGGAGATGTTCACAAATCCGAATCTAACTGAATTTCTAACCAATCTGAATGATGCTATGGAGAAGGAATATGTCTATAGTGAAGACCCGCTTTCAACCCGGGAAAAAGAAGAAAATGCAGTTGCCTTTTTAGATGGAATTCAGAACTTTATTTTTACTTTACAGGAAGCCACAGAAGGGGAGGTATCTAAACAGGAAGTTGAGAAAACCGTTAATAATCTTGTTATTGGAGACCCCTATTTTATCTCCTACGATCGCTCCACATTATTAATGAATGCTATTCCTAATTTTACTATGTATGAGAGAGACTATGTCCAAACCGGGACAGCGAGGGTTCAGGAGGAAGTAAATAAATTACTGCAGGATTATCCCGATATAAAGGCCGGTTTGAGTGGCGGTCTGGCCCGGGAACACGATGAGCAGGTTTATGCGCAAAAGAGTTTTAGCTACACGACTTTTATTGCTCTGGGAGCGATTTTAATATTACTGATGGTAGCCTTTCGGATGTGGGTTGCTCCTGTAATGGCTATTGTAAATCTATTCATAGGATTGATTTGGGCCCTCGGTGTTGCCTATATTATTGTGGGTTCCTTAAATATGGTTACTTCGATGATGTCGGTAATTATCCTTGGATTGGGAATAGATTTTTCCATTCATATGATCTCGCAATTTACAGAATGGCGGGCAAAGGGTGATAATATTCTCAACTCCCTTGAGAAAACTTTTTTAAAAAGTGGCAAAGGCATCATCACAGGTGCAGTTACGACCGCCTGTGCTTTTCTTGCTCTTTTAATCAGCCGTTCCCAGGGAATGCGGGAGATGGGAATAGTTGCAGGTGTTGGATTATTGTCTGTCCTACTGGCCACATTTATTTTTCTGCCTGCCCTCTTTGTATTGCGGGAAAGACGACTTGATAAAAAGATGGTGACAGAATCTAAAACAAGAGTTCAGCGGGATATTTCATTTAACTTTTTAGGCAAGCTGGGAAATTGGCTCAGCAATCATCATATTTTTACAATTATCCTCTCCACAGTTGTGAGCGGACTATTGATCTGGTCGGCTCTTAATATTAAATATGACAGAAATTTTCTGCGCATGGAACCGGAAGGATTAAGATCAATAGCTCTGATGGACACTATCCAGAAAGAGTTTGATCTGAGTATGGAATATGCTCTCTGTCTGGCCGATAGTGTAGAGGAATCTCGTAAGTTGGCTGATGAATATGAAGAAATCGGAATGGTAGCCAGAGTTGATGATATATCCAGTTATATACCATCAAATAAAGAACAGGAAAAACGAACTCCGCATATAAAAGAGATAAAGAACAGGATCACCAGCGCCTCTCTCAAATCCAATATTACGCCAGAACAAATTGATTCTATAATCAGTCAAATAGAACGACTGGAAATGAATGTAATGGAAATGCAGGATATGGCATTTTTAGGAGGCCAGGATAAGGTTGATAACAAGTGCAAAGAGATTGTAGGGATACCGGGCAAACCGAATTCTAAAAATATAATTCAGGATTTGCTGTTACTACTCAAAGAAAACCAGGTGAAAGTCACCGGCCGATTATCCCAATTCCAACGTCATTTTGCTCCTAAATACCAGAGAGTTGTGACTCAAATGTGCAATACTGACAAAATTAGCCTGGATGAAATACCTGCCTCTATTCTGGATCAATATGCCAACCGGGAACGGGATAAATTTATGCTGACGATATATCCTAAGGGCAACCTTTTTGAAGATACGGAGATGATGAATAGGTTCTATGATTCTGTTACCAGAGTGAGTGACAAAACCACGGGAACTCCGATCCTGGGTGTTGCTCTGATAGATATTTTTGCGCAGGATGGTAGGAATGCAATTTTGTTAACCCTCGTAATTGTTTTTATCCTGCTTTGGGTCGATTTTGGCAAGCCTCATTATGCTCTATTTGCTATGATACCCCTTGCTATGGGATTATTTTGGATGGTGGGAATTTTGAATCTATCTGGTTTTATGTTGACTTTTATGACCTTTACGGGACTGCCTTTGATAATTGGAATTGGGATAGATGATGGGGTGCATATCATGCACCGCTGGCAATATGAAGGTAAGGGTGAAATTCATACGGTCTTTTCCAGTACAGGCAAGGCTATTTTATTGACTTCTCTTACTACCATGCTGGCTTTCGGTTCAATGATGTTTTCAGTCTTTCCAGCCTGGGCCTGGTTCGGCAGAGACCTGACAATCGGTGTAGGTGCCTGTTTTGTTACAACAGTATTGATTTTACCCGGGATTTTTGGGTTGATAGAGAAGAATCGTGATTAAACAGTAATTATTAAATTGCATTTCGATAGTGTCTTCAATTGGTTGGGGCTGGTAGACTGAAAGCTGAATACTGACTCTGGTAGAAAGCCTTGGGATGTTAAGGTTAAGGTTGTGCGGCTTGTGGTATGATAACTCCTAGCCTTAGCCTTAGCCTTTGCATTTTTGCTATATAAACACCAAAAGCGTCCATATTGGTTATATGGACGCTTTAGTAATGTATTAAATAGTATCCCCGGTGACGACCTACTTTTCCACGAGGCTGCCCAGGTGGTATCATCGGCGCTGGAGGTCTTAACTTCCGAGTTCGAGATGGGATCGGGTGTTGCCCCTCCGCTAGTGTCACCGGAAAATTTATATAGTAGAATCAAGAG
>JAIPJV010000056.1 GCA_021734005.1 Fidelibacterota bacterium | reverse complement strand
CCCGTCTGGAATTGATCCATAGTTTTTGCGAAGATATTCCTCTTGATTCAGGCTCAATTGATTCTGTTGTTATCAACGATACTTTCCCCCATTTTAATGATCGTGAAATTGCTCTTCAGGAAATCCGCAGAGTGCTCAAAAAAGCTGGTTCTTTATATTTAATTCATACCAGCAGCAGCAAGAAAGTAAATCGGACCCATAAGGACATCGGAGAGCCTGTTAAAAAAGATCTTCTTCCATCCGTTAACAATCTAGTTTCTATTCTGGAAAATTTAAATTTTCAGGTTAATACCGCTCGAGATACTGAAAATCACCTGTTTATTAAAGCACGGATTTTAAAAGACTAGTATATAGGCTAGCAATTTCATGGTTTTGCTAGCATGATAAACCGCTTATCGGTCAGGATCCTTATGACTTCATCGATATTCGAGCCTAAACAATCCATCAAATATATACTCTCTTTTTCCCCGTTTCCTTTATCTCTCTTACGTTTTGCTTCCTTTAACTCGACACTCGAAACCGGAGTTTCTCAAAAAATATTGCGTACCCAGGCAGAGCCCGGGAACTAGATGTGTGGTGCAAATTTCAAAGACAGGGGGAGGCCTCTAATTTGAGATTTCCACATTTGTTTATTTGGTGGTGATAAAAAAAAGTAATTCGTGTAATTCGCGGAATTCTCGGAAAGGTTTTTTCCCTTATCCTTCCTCCATTTTCCCTATTCCTTTTTCATTTTCCCACTCAACCACTTCGCCACTTTTCCACTCGACTATACCTAAAAGCATCTGATCCGCTATTTTTTCCAGTTTCCGGTCCCCGGCTTCCTGTTTCCCTCTTCCATTGCCACCCATCTCATCCTGCCCATTGAGGTCAGGATGAGATGAAGCAACTTGGCAGGTTGCTCTACAACACAACTCGACTACTCAATTTATTGAGATTTAATCTCTAGATAGGTTTTCTATGGCATAAACTAAAATTGTATTCAGAAATCATAGCCCCAGCGGGGCGGTATATTTTTATTTTTCTCTTTCAGAGAAATTTTATTATTTGAATCAGATTCCTAGGGTTTCACCCTAGGCTAATATATCTTTCCCTTTCAGGGAAATTAATGTCCTAGCATAGGTAGAAACACCTAATAAAGTAATAATTTGGTTTTATCAGAGCTCAAGCAATAGCACATTCTGGAATACAAAAATAGAAGCTATCATATTGAGTAGGCTCTTTGAGCCGTTATCGAAATGCGGGCCCTGGCACCGCACCTGACATATACTATTTTTCTCCCGTTCTCAGAGTCTCACGGTCACCCGGTCTCAAAATCCTTCCTCTCTATTCTATTTTTCTCATTTCCTTTCTTTCTATAACTTTACACTCGAAACTGGAGTTTCTCAAAAAACATGCGTTCCCAGGCAGAGCCTGGGAACGAGATGTGAATAGCAATTGCCTACAAGAAAATGCAGGGAGATCTTTCAATCGCCCACAAATTCCGCTCATTCGAGATTTCCACATTTGTTTAATTGGTAGGGCATAAAGAAATAATTCGTGTAATTCGCGGAATTCTCGGAAAGGTTTTTTCCCTTATCCTTCCTCCATTTTCCCTATTCCTTTTTCCCCCACTCAACCACTTCGCCACTTTTCCACTCGACTATACCCAATAGCATCTGGTCCCCTATTTTTTTCCCGTTTCTCCCGAAGGGATCTCTTCGAGGCGATTTCCCGTTTTATCTGTACCCTTGGGTATGCTAAAATGTATATTCTTCTAATTTATCATGGAGATATTCTTTGATTTCGGTATTTTCCTGCTGCTTTTCGATCAGTTCCTCAATCAATTCATTTTGGGGCGATTCACCATTTTTTTCGCTATTTTTTATCTTTTTTCTAATTTTTTTAATTTCCGCAGAATTCTTGTGTTTCCAGATTTTCTCAATACAATCAGCCGCCAGATTCATCAATTCTTTGGGAATATGGCTTTTCAAAAAGCGCTCCTGTTCATATAGAACTCGGACTATAAAATTTTTCTCTCGTTCCTCAAAATCTTCATTAAGAAGAGATTGGGGCTCGAAATCATGATCAGAAAGGCCATCAATAATTTGATGAGCAATTTTTCTAAAAACAGGATGGGAAAAATCCTCAGCTTCAATTTCATTAAGAATAAAATCCAGAACCTTGTCATCATCAGATAGAAGCAGTTTGATTAGTTCAACTTCCGAGCGTTCAACACCATTTTTAACTGTGACCGGTTTTGCTTTATCATCTTTTCTTTTTGCAGGACGGGAGCGTTTTTTGCGGCGACGATATTTGATCTGATTGAGAATGCGGGCTTCATCAACATCAATTTCTTCGGCCAATTTTCGAGCGATCAATTCCCGATTAACGGGATTTTTAATTTCCAGAAGTTCATCAGCAGTTTTGTCAACAAAATTGGCAATTCTTCCGGGAGTTGTCAGTTTATCTTTGTGGTAATTAACATAGAAACTGATGAAATCGGTTGCTGATTCATCCTTTTGTTTGAATTTATCAGCGCCCTCTTTCTGCAGAAACGAATCCGGGTCATCATTTTCAGGCAATTCAATCACAAAAACATCAAAGCCCAATTTCAGTAAAATTAGTCCTGCCCTGACTGCAGCTTTTTGTCCGGCCTGATCACCATCGTAGCAGAGTTTGACACTGTTGCAATAGCGCTGCAAAATACGAGCATGTCCCTGAGTCAAAGAAGTCCCGGAGCCAGCAATCACATTCTTAATCCCGGCTGTGTAAAGGCGAATCAGATCAGTATAGCCCTCTACAACAATGGCTTCTTCATCCTTGCGGATAAATTCATTAGTAACATAGAGTCCATACAAAATATTGCGCTTGTTATAAATAGGCGTTTCCGGAGAGTTGAGATATTTAGCATTATCATCAGGGTCTAGTGAACGTCCGCCAAAACCAATCACTTTGCCGGACAAATTTCGAATCGGAAACATAATACGGTTACGAAATCTGTCGTAAACACCGCTACCTTTTTTCCTTTTGATAAATAGGCCTGATTTGACCAGAATTTTTTCAGGTATCTTTTCCTTTTTGACTGCCTTATGGAGAGATTCCCATTCATCAGGAGCAAAACCAAGGGAAAAATTTTCAATTGTCCTTTTATCAAAATCCCGGTCTTTGAGATAATTGCGGGCTTCCTGACCGACTTTGGATTTCAATTTTTTCTGGTAAACATCTTTCGCTTTTTTATGCAAGTCATAAATAATCTGGTTAGTACTGCTGGTTTTTTTATCTTCAAATTCCAGAGGAATTCCATACTGCTTGGCCAGTTGTTTGACAGCATCGATAAATGACAGCTTCTCATATTCCATAATGAAATTGATAGCATTGCCACCTTTTCCACAGCCAAAGCAGTGATAGATATTTTTCTCCGGACTCACACTAAAAGAGGGCGTTTTTTCATTATGGAAAGGGCACAAACCAAAATAATTTTTGCCCTTTTTCTTCAAGCGCACATACTGGGAGACCACATCAACAATGTTAACCCGCTGTTCTATTTCTCTAATTTTTGATCTTGGAATTCTAGCCATATTTATTCTAGGTTTAATATTCGTTTAAAATCTAACAACAGTCACACCAGTTCCCCCTGATTCCGGCCGCTTGTGAAAATATTCTGAGACATGGGGATTATTGCTGAGAACTTCATGGGTCATTTTTCTGAGCACACCTTCGCCTTTGCCATGCACAATTTCAACTTCCTGAAGTCCGGACATAACCACTTTGTCCAGATATTTTATCAAAGTATCCCGGGCTTCATCGTAGCGCATTCCCCTTAAATTCAAAGACAGCTGGGGACTGGAATCAGCCTGAACATCAACTTCCATAGTAGTTTCCTGTTCTTTGGCAGGTGGTTTGACGGGAACCAGATTATCCTGGCGCACCTGCATTTTTTTGCCATCAATATCAACAGAGACTTTCTGGCCGCGAATCTCTTCTATCTGCCCAATCTGATTAAAAGGCTCGATCTTGACCCAGGTGCCGGGCTGAATCTTTTGTTTCTCATCAACTGTCAATTTGGGTTTCGATTTCTTCTCCACTTTTTTCTTTTTCTTGACAGCCTTCTTTTGAATTTTTTTGACTTCTTTCTGAGCATTTTTAATGGTCTTTTTATCGGCTTTCTGTTCACGAATATCTTTGATAGCCTGTTCTATGCGAGCCCGCGATTCTTTGACTACCTCTTCCAGTTCATCGGATAGGGCCTTGTCCAATTTCTGCTGTTTTTCTTTAATGTTCTCAACTTTACTGTCATAATTATCAACAACTTTATCCAGAGTCTTTTTACGACGGGTCAAGGCTTTTTTCTGCTTGGTTAATTCTGCTTTTTCCTCTTCAATTTCCATAAGCAGATTTTCCAGCTGAACTGTATCGGTATCCATCAACTCCCGGGCTCTGGCAATAATATCTTCATCAATTCCCAGTCTATCGGCAATTTCCAGAGCATAACTACTGCCCGGTAAACCAATGCTCAGTTGATACATAGGATTCAAAGTTTCAGTATTAAATTCCATAGCAGCATTGACCACCTCATCATTTTTATCAGCAAAGGCTTTCAAAGAGCTATGATGAGTAGTGGTAATTGTAAAGGCACCGGTATCCAACAATTCTTCCAAAATTGCCTGCCCCAGTGAGGAACCTTCCAGAGGATCCGTTCCTGTTCCCAGTTCATCGATCAGAACCAGAGTAGTGCTGGTGGCTTTTTGCAGCATATTTTCCAGGCTGCCAATATGGGCCGAGAAAGTGGATAGATCATCTTCCATAGACTGGCGGTCGCCGATGTCCATCAAAAATTGATCAGTGTAGGGTATTTTGCTCTGGCTGGCTGCCGGAATATGCAATCCGCACATAGCCATTTTACTGAGTAATCCAACAGTCTTCATGGCCACAGTTTTGCCACCAGCATTCGGGCCGGTGATGATCACTGTTTTTACATTTTTAGGCGGTTCAAAATTGAGCGGCACGACCTCTTTACGCAGCGATAGCAAAGGATGTTTGGCATTTCTAAGGAGAATGGTTTCATCGGCCTGGCGATCGAATACTTGAGGAGGATTGCAGTTAAATTCAATAGCAAAGACAGCACAGGCTCGCAATTTATCCAGCTCGGCAATCAGATCAATATTCTGCAAAAGATTGGCAAAAACAGGTCGGATTCGGTCAGTCAGACTGATCAGTATTTTTCTAATCTCGTTCTTTTCCTGCTGTTCAAGATCTTTGAGCTGGTTGTTAACTTCAATAACTGAGATCGGTTCCACATAGGTGGTAGCACCTGATCCAGATTCTCCGTGTACAATACCTTTGATTTTGCGCTTGGCCTTACTTTTGAGAGGAAGCACGTAGCGGCCATTTCTGATAGTGGGATTTTTTTCGTGAAGCCAATTATTTTTTCGGGCATTTTCCATGGATTTGTTGACTTCTGCCCGCAAATTTTGCATTGCCCGACTTTTATCCCGCCTTATTTTCTTTAATTTTTTACTGGCCGTATCTTTGATTTCGCCTTGTTCATCGACGACTTTTTTAATCGCATCTAGAATTTCAGGATAGGAAGCAACTTTTCCAGCAATAGAATTTACCGGCTGCATTGAATTTTTATTATTTTTGTAGAACTTTTTTATTTCAATGCCGGATCGAATCAGTTTATAGAGTTTATCAAGAGCTTCAATGGTAAAGAAAGAGCCTTCGACTTTGCAGCGTTCGATCTCTTCACTTAGATCAGTAACATTGAGAGGCGGCAAGTCCCGGCCATCATCAATTAATTCTTTGATACAGCCTATTCTTTGCTGCTCTTTCTCAACCTGATTTGTAGAAGGAAAAACTTTTATATCTTCAACCAGTTTTTCACCGGGCAGAGACATGGTTCTCTCAGCAATCAGGGATAATAATTTCTCGAAATCCAGTTTGTCTGTATTATTTTCTTCCATTTCCTAATTTCTTTTCGGGTTTATTATTGAGCATGAACATCTTACGGAGGCTCTTATTCATATGATCCAGTTCTTTTTCGATATTAATTCTACGAGAAATGTATTCCTGAACATCCTGAACAAACATATAGGATACTGATGCTCCCCGCAATCTTTTGTCAAGCCCCAGTGATTGAAAGGTTGAAATCAACCACACAATTACAATCATTATTACCAGAGCTTTTAAAGCACCAAAAAATCCACCTAGACTGCGGTTGATCCAGCTTAGTTTTAATTTTTTTAAGGTCGTGCTGACCAGATGTCCAACAAACTGGACTGCAAAATAAACGGCCAGAAAAATTAACAGAAAGCTGATCACCATGCGAATTCCGGGATAATTATTAAAAAACCCTTCAAAATAATGACTAAAAGGTTCATATTTAATAACAGCAAAATAAATACCCAGGACAGCACCAACTAATTTTGATGCCTCTTCGATCAATCCTCGCTTATACCCCAAAAAGATGAATATCGCAAAAATTGTCAGACAAACTATATCAAATATACCAAACATAATAATTACGCCAGTTTTGATCTAACAATGGCCTGAACCTTGCTTCCGTCGGCCTTTCCTCGAACTTTGGGCATAATTGTACCCATAACTTTGCCCATATCCTGCATGCCAGAAGCGCCGGTTTCTTCGATGACCTGATCAATGAGTTCTTTGATCTCATCATCAGACATCTGTTCCGGTAGATATTCTTCGATTACTTCCAATTCTTTTTGTTCCTCTTCAACCAGATCCTGGCGATCACCTTTTTTGTAAGATTCTATCGATTCCCGGCGATTTTTAGCAGCCTTGTTAATTACCTGCTGGGCATCTTCTTCAGTGAACTCGCCTCTCTTGTCAATTTTTGCTTTTTTCAGGTCAGAGCGCAACAATCTCAGAACCTGCATTCTCTCTTTTTCCTTACTCTTCATTGCTTTTTTCATATCTTGCGTAATCTCTTCAAGCAAACCCATACTATGCTCCCTTCGTGCTTATTGATTAATGGATCGTATTCCTTGATTATCTGTCAAATATACAATTTATAACTTAAATATTCTATTATAATTTGACAACCTGAATGTTTTGATAAAATCAGAATATTGTCAGATGGAAAAAAGGACCTCAGAATTATGCTGATAATTCTATTGAAAGTTATTAATGAGTAGACCACAGGAATAATAGATGATTTGATGAATGGAAGAGTGAACGATAGGGCCCATCAATTCTAATCTAAACATCAACACCAAAAGTAGTGACCCAGGTCACTCAGTGCAAAATTTTGTTTGACTATAAATGTTTTTATAACTAAGATTTATTATAAAAAAATATTATTATAAGGAGGAGGTCTTATGAAGTTAAAACTACTGTTAATTATTTTGTGTACATTCATTTTTCTGCTAGGTCAGACTGATCTGATCTATTACACCGGCGATTATGACCGGGCCACTGCTGAGGCCTATTATTCGGCAAAGGAGACTGAATTTAAAAACGATATAATTAGCGGAGATTCAGCTCTGTATAATCGAGGGCATACAGGTCTGGCTTTCCTCAATTTATTTCACTCTGAAACTGAATTTGATTCTATTCATCTGCAGATCGGGGACAATTTTCGTGATCTTGGAAATTATTATGAACAGGCTATTGATTCTTCACTGTCTATTTTATTTTGGTTGCAGTCTAGATTTACTCAGTGCCATAGAACTGGTCAGATGATTGATACATTGATAGGATTTCTGGAATCAGAGCACTTTCAAAATCTAAAAAATAATCGCGATATTATGGAGTTCGAGACTTACAATTTCTTCTATAATACCGATTACATTTTGGCAGAACATGGAAATCAGGCCGGTGATTATTTCAATGAATTCATCAATCACATGGACACGGTCTTTGCTAATGAAAGTGAATTTTTATTTGTTTTAGAGAATCGTGATTACAATGCCGATTATGGCTATCCTGTTCTTGATACTACAATAATTGATACCACAATTCTGACTATTAACAGACAGGTTCTGAAAAGTATGGAAAATTTCACCAGCTTAATGGAGTCAGGTGCTAATTCATGGGCTGATGGCTGGGAAATGCTCTTGAATCTTGAGGATTATGGGAATGATACAAGTCTGGCTGTTAGTGAAATGGTGGCTGCCACTCAGTCCTGGCAAAAGGGTATGGATACTTTACAAAATATGATCAACAATCCTTTCTTCGCTCCTATGAATATTGATTCCGCTTTACTTCAGGATGTTGATTCCGTACTGGCTGAAGCCGAACAACTTTTAAATGGTAAAATATATATGCTTGATAGCTCCACAAATTTTACCATTAAACCAGTCCAGATCATAAAAAATATTGAGAGTCTGGGTAAGATTGCTCTGGATATGTACAAAGCCGATGATATCACGACCTATAGCTTTGGCGGAATTTTTCCTAATGGTGTTCCTGGCATAGAATATGTAAAAGCCGATTTGATCATTAAAACAAATGCCAGTGATGAGGACATTCGAACCTATTTGTATAACCAAAAACTAGCTGCCCGGGATTCACTCGCCCTAAACCCGGGTGAACCAAATTTTAGCGCTATTGCAGGTGCAGCAATGTTGCAGGAAACGGCCCGGCAATTTGGATATAATCTTGAGCAAACTATCAAACACATAGATAGAGGCCGTCTGGATTCTGCTTTCATGAAAATTAACCAGGGTGATCTTAATTATTCTGATCAACTTGACAGTATCTATTATTACTTTACCAATTTGGAATACAGCAACGAGGTTATGATCTGTATTTTTACCAACGGTGTTTATACAGATCTGTATGATCCCGTTATCGAAGACAAAGAACGCATACAATTTATCTATCCATTTGCACCAGCTGATGCCGCTATGTATAATCGCGCCTATGCTATGCTCAGTTATAGTATGAAAATAGTGGAAGTTGCAATGGACACAATTATGCAAAATATGAACAAATATGTTGACACCTACCTGGATCCTAATGAGCTCGATTTCTCAAATGCTGAAGACCCCATGGATTTTATTAATGTTCTGAAGCAATCTAATCCAAATTTTCTCGCGCTGACTCCTAAGGGAAAATTGAAGATGAAGGAGCTCCGGAATGAGATTAGATTCAAACTGGGTGAAGCGGCTGCGATGATGGATTCAGTAGAAATCTATGCTAACAAATTGTATCCCTATATGGACGACCTGGGCATGAAAATGGATACGACCAGTATGAAAAATACGATGACTATGATGAATGGAATGGTCAAAATGATGGAGCAGGATTTTAGTGGTGGCTATATGAGGATGAATCAGGAGCGGATGGACATGTCAGCCTGGTTTGATAATCCTCCTGATAATTTATTGACTACCTGGGAGGAATATATGACTGGTGTAGATCCTACTATGGGCGGAATGTTTCCCGACAGAGTAGATGTAGATTCTCCCGCAGAAATTTTACCGGAAGAATTTTGTCTCCATCCTGTCTATCCCAATCCTTTTAATCCTGTTGCCCATATTCGATTTGATATTCCGGAAGAAGCCCATGTCAAAGTAACGATTTACAACATTAATGGTGAACTTGTCGATCATCTTGCTGACAAATCCATGCAGCCCGGTCGCATTGAAATGGAATGGCAGGCCCGAAACCTATCTTCAGGTATCTACTTTGCAATTCTTCAGGTTAATGGTCAAAGCAGGGCCATTCGAAAAATGACATTAATTA
>JAIPJV010000001.1 GCA_021734005.1 Fidelibacterota bacterium | reverse complement strand
TGAACCCAAAACTTTACCATATTGAAACCATAATCCGCCATTCTTTTCAGGTCTTCTGCCCAATCTTCTTCTTTAGGTGATGGGGCTCGATAATATTGGGATCCATAAGGTATATAATCTACGCCAGGTATATTCATGTGTTTCTCCTATTATAAAAAAAGCTGATTTTTATTAGATAATTAAAATCTTGCAGTTTTGGTCTGAATAATTCAAGTTAGTAGAATTTTTACATCAGGATAAATCTAATTTTCGCTAATCTATCATAATTATTCTATATCACAAACTGTCTTAAATGCTTTTGACCAAGTCGGAGGCCTTTCTTTACTTTCTCGACTGACCCTTCCCATACAGGGTCTTCATGTTCAATCGAAAGTACATAATCATATCCAAATTCTTGAAGTTTCTGAATAAATTTACCCCAATCAATCTCGCCTGTACCTGGCATACGATAGCGCCACCAGCCTGATTTCCATGGTGTGGGATCTACCTGTTCGCCAAATATGCCAAATCGATTTACTCCATCAACTAAAATTTCGGCGTCCTTGGCATGGGCATGAAATATTTTTGAAGAAAAATCTTCAACAATTTGTAAATAGTCAATCCCCAACCAGTACAAATGAGAAGGATCAAGATTCAAACCAAAATTATCAGATGGTATTTCATTAAATAACGCTTCCCATAATTCAGGTGAGAAAGCATAATTACCTGGTAACCCAAATTTTATCCAATTCTCCATGGGGCAATTTTCGATCATAATTTTTACCCCTGCATCTTCAGCATATTTTACAATTTCTCCCAGTACTTTACCAATTTCATTAATATTCTCGGCAGGTGACAAATCGGGATTTGCTCCAACAAATGTTCCCACTAATTCGACATCTAGTAAAGATGCAGTGTTAATCACTTTTTTCAAGTGATTCAGGAAGAATTCTCTTTTCTTTAGATCGGGATGGATATTATTTTCATAGTATCCAAATCCTGAGATTTCGAGTTCATATTTTTTAAAAAGTTCTTTTACTCTTTTGGCCTCATCTTTATCAAAATTATCTGCATCTATTTGACGAGCTTGATAATCTCGATCAGATTCTACTGGCCAGGCAGCTAGTTCGAGGGATTGAAAACCTTTTTCAGAAGCCCAGGTAACAAGTTCCTCCAAGCTAAGTTGGGGAAGACAGGCTGTTAAAAATCCTAATTTCATTTTTTATCCTCCAATTTATTCGATTTTATTTTATCACAATGTAATCCAACATTTTTCATTATTACTCTTCAATACGGCTTCAACAATTCGATTTTCTTGGTAGCCGTCCTCAAAAGTCGGGAAGTTCACTTTGTCTTCAATTGTTTTATTATTCCGGAAAGCTTCGTAAAATTCAAGAAACATATTTTTAAAAAGATCCGGATATCCTTCAGGATGTCCTCCTGGATAATGGGCAAAGGACTTACTTTCAGAATTAAGGAGTGCCGGGTCTTTTACCAGCTCTTGGTTTGGTTTATCACGATGTCCCATCCAAAGTTTGTTAGGCTCTTCTTGTGTCCAGGCTATTGACATTTGACTGCCATTTATTTCAATATCAAAACAATTTTTATGGCCAGCGCTAACCTGAGAGACGTTAAATACACCTCTAATATTATCTTCTAACTGAAATATTACAGTTCCAGTATCTTCTGTATTGACTTCTATTTCATTACCATTTCTATCTACTTCTTTTCCTCTGAAAGTTTCACTTTCTGAAGCTGGTTTATATCTTGTTTTATGAATTATATTCAGATCACTAAAGACTTTGACTACTTTTTTACCTGTTAAAAATTGAAGCATATCACACCAATGGGAACCAATATCTGCAATAGCTCGAGATGCGCCCCCCTTTTTTTTATCTACTCTCCAGTTGTAATCACTTTTATATAAAAGCCAATCTTGAAGATAATGACCATGAACTAAATATATTTGACCAATTTCACCATTTTTAATCATTTGCCGGGCATGCTGAATCAAGGGATAGTTTCTGTAATTAAAATTGACACCCGCTAATATATTCTTCTCTTTTGCAATTTTGAGTAATTCTTCCGACCTCTGCTCATCATTTGTCAGCGGCTTCTCTGATAGAATGGCTTTACCTTCCTGGATAGCAGACTTGTTAATCTCATAGTGCATATGATTTGGAGTACAATTATGGATTACATCAATCTCTGGGTCTTTAGCAAGTTCATGCCAGTTCTTATATACTTTGGAAATATTATAGGATTCAGCTAACTTCCTCCTTTTATTCTCTACTATATCGGAAACTGCCGTTATCTCAACATTGGGAATCCGGCGGATATTTTCAATATGGGATTGTCCCATAAATCCACACCCAATTATACCCGTTTTTATCGTTTTCATTACTTACCTCCAGGATTTAATTGTTTTTGCTCTTTCAACCATCGCTCTAGTCTGAGGAAGATCCATCTCCTGACAAGAATTATATAGACATAGAGCAGGTATTACTTCTAATTTTTCGTAAGCAGATTCCTGTCTCTTGAACTCCTGGGAAGAAGGATGTTTTGTAAGCAAATGGGCCATAAACCGAGTATATCGATTAAATAGATATGTAGAAATAGGATGAACATCTCTCCATGGTTGCTTCCCTTCCATCCCATGTACATTTGAAATACTATCAATTCCATGGATCTGTGCTAATGAAAAGGGCTGAGTTATACACTCGTGCAATCCTTCTCCTGCAAATAGAATATCAGGAAAATTTCTTTGCAACTTTTTTACATGGCTCCGCATTCCATCAATAAAATTAGGTCCATTACTGACATTGAAAGCCAATAGAGTTTGGTCAAGAAAAATCCCATCAATGTTATATTTTGTGACCAATTCACCCAGAGTATCGGCCATTAATTTACTCCACTTATCCTGCCCGGGATTTATATAAGCAAAATAGGGTTCTGTAATCCAATCGCCATCCATATCCAGGCCCCAGGAAACAGGTCGACCAAAAGGATCTTCAACCTGATATTTTTTAAAATCCTTAAATGCGGGATGAGAAAATGCCATTGCCAGAACATTAGTATGAATCATTACTTTATAACCGAGTTTATGGGCAGTATGCATCATCTTATGGAACCCTTCGGATCCTCCCATTTGAGGACTAGGATTATAATCAGGGGCATGAGAGTCTATACCATTTTCTGCAAAACCGGGAAGATACAGCAATGTTTCATCTGGGGAATGAATCTTTTCCCAATCTTTAAGGCGCTGCTCAATCTCTTGAAAAGTATGGAAAGGCTCTTCTGATCTTCGGTTTGCTCCCCATACTTCAAGAATAAAATTAATATCATTTAGCCATTTAGGATTGTCAGACTTGTTTTTTAATGGTTCTAAATCAAAATTCGGCTCCATCCATTCCCTGTATTCCTCGACTACATTCTTCCAACCATTTTGGTAGGTTTTCAGGTACCAATCACATTTAACCTGTTTAGAATCTAGAGGGGCTGGGGCTTCATATCCATAGCTCAAAGTAAAACCACTTGATTCTTTGCCAACTCTTAACAACTTTAAATTCGGTCTTGAATCATTGGAATAGAGACACATACCTTTATTATTTTTCGATTCTCCAATCGCAAACTGAGCATTCCACCAAAAGGGATATTTATAAGAAAGTTCAGTGCCTACAGGCATGTTAGAGCGTAAATGCTGACCTCCTAAAGCAGGTATAAAAATATCATTTAGCTGAAGATGATCAATCTTCCACTCTACCAACCAGATTGGTTGAGGGGCTTGCCAATCAGCTTGAAAGTGCACCCCTGACTCAGTTAAAACCATGTCAATATCAACCCTATAGTTTTCATTTCTATCAGTACAACTAAATCTAAAAGAATTATCATCAAATCCAGTCCACTTTGCACTGCTAAGCAACACAGGATCAGAGACCTCTTCGGGAATCCGCCACAAGAAGCGTTGTCGGGCAGATTTACAAATTATTTCATTACTTTTCCGGTCAATTATTTTTACTATATCTAACGGATCTTTACCAAAAATTATTTCAATGTTATCGTTCCGTAATGTTCTAGAATTCATTGTAAAACCTCGACTGGTTGAATCGATTTTTTTTCAACATCCTTAGTTGGTGTGCCATGTTCAAATATCACAAAATAAGATGTTTCTTTTTTACCAACTGGGAGGCAGGCACCATGCCAGACTCCCTTATTGATAATAATTGCCTGCCCAATTTCAACGCGAAAAATATCAATCTCAGAAGTATCGTTTTGGTTCAATAATAGGGGGATTAAAAAAGGTCCATCTCCGGGAATTAAGATCTCCGGTGAAGAATTATGTCTTTCCAATTCCTCTATAATCAATTTTGTTTGCAAGAAAACAGTGCATATACCAATTTCACTCTTGCCTCCAATATCATAATGAGCCAAATCTGACCAAAATTTAAACTTATCAGATCGAGCTGTGGGAACGGTATCTGGTTTATTAACCAATTCCCCATATTGGCTAAAATTATTGACTGATATTTTTTCTATCTCTTTTTGCAACATTTCACTCCCTATTGATTGATTTTAAATATATAAATTTGGCCACCTTTCATCTGTACCTGTTCTATACTGGTGGCATTCTCAGTTAACTTGAAATTTTGCCAGCTCTTTTTATTGCCTAATTCATCAAAAAGATAGACATTTTCAGCTTGAGAGTTGTTAATTTTAATATTGACTTCTTCATGACGATTGTCTGGTACCAATTCTTCTGGCTTTGCTGGTCTTTCATCGGGGAGACAAGTAGCGAGCCAGGAAAGTACAATTATCTCTCCATCTTCCATTTCGAAGGCATGAACCTGAGCGTCTGAGCCTTCTGATTTTTTAACATTTAGTTGATCATCAATACTGCGATAGGGTTTAGAAAAAAGCTGACGAAAAAAGACAAGAGCCTTTTTTGTTGGTTTTGGTTTGTAATCCGGATAGACAATACCTAGATACCGGTTATTATAATTATCACCTATCACTTCCTCGCTTTTAGGAAGATCTTTAATTTCATACCAGGTAAGAGCCGATAGCTTCTCAGTTGAGAGTGCCAGGGCGATCCTTTTAAAAAGGTCAACAGCCTGATATTGGGGAGTATGCTCGTAATCATAATAGGCAGAATAGGAGCTGGATACATAAGTACCCTGTCGAAAAGTGCTATAACCAACTTCTGCCATCCAGAGAGATTGGCCATCACCATATTTTTCTATTATATTATACATATCATTAATGTTTTTATCTATATCTTCAACCGGTCGTTCACTCCATGTTTCATAGTAATTGTGAATATTAACGATATCTATATATGGAGATAAACCGTGATCTTTGAATAACTCTTTTAAAAACTCTGGGTGATAAGCCAATCCGCCCAGGACTACTTTTGCTTCAGGATCGGCTCTTTTAACTGCTTTTGAACCAATTTTAATAAACTCGGCAAAAGCACCAATATCTCCAGTGTCCCAATAAATATCCAGGTCAGGCTCATTCCATAATTCCCAGGTTTTGATTTTATCTTTGTAGCGAGTTACAATATCAAACATAAATTCACCAAATTCATCAAAATCTAGGGGGGGATCGTTCCAGAACATTAACGAATTTCCTCTTGAATTCCAGCGAGGAGTATAACAAATATAAGGAACTAGTGTGATTCCGTAATCATCAACAGCGGTATTTACATATTTATCCCAGAATAGCCAATCATAACTGTCCTTCTCAGCTTCAATGGCGTCCCATCCAAAAGAAATTCGTAAAAGATCTACATTAGTGTCTTTAAGCAACTCCATATCTCCTTTAATTAATTCAGGAGTAGTTGTTTCTTCGGGATAGTCTTCACATAGTCCGACTGGTACGTGATGAAACTCCTTACCCTCTTGTTTCATTAAACGGTCATATTCAGGTGCTTTAGACTGAGAGCAACTAAGTAAAAAAACTAACAATATCAGACTTGTTATTACAAAATTTACCTTCCTCATGATTCTCTCCTATTTTAAATTAATTTTCATTTTTATTAAATATTTCTGGATGTGATTTTATTAATTCTTGAGCACAATCTGCACGACCGGTCTCGCGTAATCTTTCTATATACTTTTTGACTCCATCACGAGTATGCAGAGGGCCTCCCTCCTTTAATACTGTAAATAAAGGGTCTGAGGGTTTGACTGCGGTTCTCATCATTTTACTGTTCCAATCCGTTAGAATTTTCATTGCCTCCCCGACTTTCTGTGGTCTCTCTTCTGCTATATTATTTTGTTCATGGGAATCATTTTCTAAATCAAACAACATTATATCTGGAAAATTATGAAAGCCATCGTGGTAGGATCGGATACAAATAAAATTATCAAAACGAACACTTCGCTGACAGGTATGAGCACACTGGGTGATTACCAGGTAATCCCGACAGGCATCTTGATCACCTTCAAACATTCCAGCAAAACTTTTTGCATCCCAATTATCTGGAATTTTACCCCCTAATAAATCCACAATAGTGGCAGCTAAATCAAATTGATAATGAAGATTTGTATCAGTTTCACCTGCAAGTGAATCAGTTATACCAGGCCAATGAATAATAAGAGGTACTCGTGCTGTAAATTGATCAGCAGTCTGATGATCATAATAGATATTTAGCTCTCCAAGATTTTCACCATGGTCACCAGAAATAATTATAGCAGTATCTTCATGTATCCCTTTTTCATTCAAAGCGTTTAATACTCGGCCAATATGTTCATCTGCATAGCGGATGCCAGTATCATAACCATCAAACATTCGGCGTACCTCTTTAAGAGAAGACATTTTATTAGGTTGTCGTGGATAATCCGGACTAACATAGGGATGATATCCACCATACCCCATACCTTCTTGAGCCGACCAGCTACCACAGCCATGCCAATGTCTCTTACGTACCTCCTCAGTATACCATTTAGGTAGAGCATCGTCTTTAAAAGGATCACCATATTTTTCAGGAGTACGATACGGTGTATGGGGATCCCAATAATTTACGTGTAGAAACCAATCATCTTTTTGGGCATTGTTTTCAATCCAGTCAAGCACTGATGGAGTTATATCATCGGCAACTTCCTCCCCGCTTTTTCCAGGATTGTGCATTTCTGAATAACCAGCATACCATTGCCAGGCAGAGTGTCTTTCAGCAAAAGGACTGAATGTAATCGTTTTGAATCCTTGCTTTCGCATTAAATGCATCCAATTGCTAATCCCCCAATTAGATAAGAACCACCTTTCGGGGCCTTCTAAAAAAGGATCGGCAGCCGTGCCACCATGGCCTTCAACTCCACTATGAATGCCAAACCTCCCACTCCATAATGCAGTGCGACTTGGTAAACAAGGGGGGTTGGAAGTATAGCAATTTGAGAAAGATATTCCCTTTTTGGCAATTCGATCAATATTGGGGCTGGTATTTCGATGATATCCATAGCATCCCAAATGATCAGGACGCAAAGTATCTACATCAAAATATATTACTCTCACTTACTACAATCTCCAATATACTAATTTTTATTAAAAAGTAACCCCAGAGACAAGAATTATATTGGCATATGGTGTTACTTCACCTGTTCTAATAAATGAGATATTCCCATTTTTTCTTGTCATATTTTTAAACTTTTCATGATCTACTTTTATGAAATCTACTTTAGGTAAAAGGTCCTTAATTCCCTTAAAGAGTTCAGGATTTCCATTAACCATTTCTTCTGTTATAATGGCGCTTTCTACTTCTAATTCTTCTAGAACTGTTTCCAATGTATCAATGAACCGAGGTATATTTTTAGTTAAAGCTAAATCCACCAATTCTGCACTTTTGGGAATTGGCAAACCACTATCACAAATAACTAGTTTATCAGTGTGTCCCATTCCTGCTATAATTTTAGCTAAGTTCGAATTCAATATCCCTTCTTTTTTCATATCAATTTTCCTTTTGCAAATTAATATCAATTAATGGTTCAATGTCTTCTATACTTGGTAATGAGCTCTGAGCGCCTCTTTTAGTTACAGAATAAGTTGCAACACAATTTGCCGTCCGTATTATTGTATCTAGGTCCAAATTATTAGACAATCCAAAAGCAAGAGCACCATTAAAAGCATCTCCAGCAGCCGTTGCATCTTTAGCTTCAACTTTATCTGTAGGAAATAACTCACTTCGATCATTATTTACCAATAACGAACCTTTTTCTCCTAGAGTTACTACTATATTCTTAGCCCCCTGTTTTAATATTATTTTTGCCGCTTTTATGGCAGAACTAATATCAGTTACTGGCCTGCCAGACAATAAAGCAAGCTCACTCTCGTTAGGAGTTAAATAATCTACCATAGTAAATAGTTCATCTGGTATTTCACAGGCAGGAGCTGGATTTAATATAAAATCACCATCATTTTTCTTTGTTAATTTTGCTGCTGATATTACCGACTCGAGGGGTATTTCAAGCTGAGTCAGAACTACATTGACCTGTTTAAATAAACCAGCATTAGACTCAATTTCATCTGGCGTAATTTTCATATTACTACCTGAAACTACTACAATTTCATTTTGTCCATCTGCATCAACATAAATTAGGGCGACTCCAGTCGATTCTTTCTCATCAATCAGGGTATATTCCATATTAACTTGATTTGTGGTCATACTCTGGATAAGTTTATCTCTAAAAAAATCATTCCCCATTTTACCTATAAAATGAGTCTTAGAACCTAATCTTGCACAGGCCACCGCCTGATTGGCTCCTTTCCCCCCAGGGAACATGCCAAATTTTTCACTCAATATTGTTTCACCCGGGTTAGGGAACCGATTTACAGTCACTACCATATCCATATTAGCACTACCAACAATTAATATTTCTTGTTTTTTCATAACTTGTCCAAATTATTAATATTTAAACTCAAATTTTCTTTTATGTATAATTACCGGATTCTTAAAGAGACCCGATGCTTTTGGTTTTGCTTCCAACATATTTATCAAAGTATTTGTTACTTTAATTACTATCCTATTTTCTCCTTCCTGGACGAGATCTGTAATATCAATTTTATAAGGATGCCAGATCTGCACAATAGTAGGATGATCATTTATCTTGACCTCCAACACATCTTCTCCACAGTCTATTTCCAGATACAACCTATCACTAAGATATTTATCTGATAATTCAAATTTAGTTGAATAAACTGCTGTTCCAGAATAATAGGGAAAGCCTTTCTTAGTCCAATCTCCAGAATCAATTTGAACCGGTCTCTTTACAATACAATACCCATGATTCACTTGTTTAAGAGCGAAATCGCCAACAATTTTAAGTAAATCAAGAATACCATCAGTACGGCGATTAACTATAAGTCGAACTGCGATTAAATTTTTCCCTTCTTTCAAATAATCTTGAATACTTACTTCTTTTATCTCTGCATCTAGCTTACTTCGAGTACCTTTGTCCTTGATCTCCTGTCCATTTATATAAAGGGTATAATCGCTACCACTAAATCCATCAATTAATAATCGCGTATTATATGGGATATCCTCAATAGTGAACCAGGTCCTATACCATAAAGTTTGAGGGTAAATTTCTTTATCCCGTTCCTGAGGTAATTGCATTTCCCAGGCACCATTAGTAACTGATAGCCAGTCACTATCATCATAATTTGTATTATAATATTTATTATTAAATTCATTTTCTTCAATTTTCATCTTCCAATCAGCGAGGCATAGAGTATTATCATCCTCAATATTAAATTGAAAGGAAGGTTTCAATTCTATAGGTGCCAAGTTCTTTTTTGGCTTCTCTTTTATCATCCTGTCACTATTTTTTCCTTGAACCCTGACATATGGATCTTCATCATTATTGCTTGATATTCCTATAATATTTCCATTTTTCATACTTTCGATAGATAGATTACTTTCTGAAATATATTCATCTGGAATAGGATTCTTAAAAATCAAAATATAACCCTGGCTAGAATTAAAATCTAGATCAAGATTAACCCGGCCATCCTTTACTTCAAAAATTGATAGCGGTTTTTTCTCACCTGATTCTGGGTCCCATAATTCAGGTTGATATTGATTTCGGACACTAATCGAGACCTCACCAATATCTTCCTGTAATGAATTAATTATGAAATATACATGCATATCCTCTTGTTTTCGATGCAAATAGAAAACATCTTCATGGTCGATAATTATATCAGGATCAATGCAATTCATAAGCACATTTCCCCACCTGTCTCGTTTCTGACTGGCAGATAGTTCATTGCCCTTAAGTAGATGTATATTTTCCTTAGTCTTTAATATTTCTTCCTTTACATCATCATTTTCGAATTCTTCTAACAGGACTTTGGGATTAATATTAAAGCATTCTTCCAGTTCTTTTATATCAATTTGATCATCAGTATCAACAAGTTCTATAGGCAGAAGTCTATTGGCTATTATGTCTCCACCCTGTTCGATATATTTTTTTAGAACCTCAAAAGTTTGGGGTTTGATATGAGTAAGGGGAGGAAGGATAAGAACTGAGTATTCTTCTTCATTGATACTTATTTTTCCATTTTGAATAGTAGCATCGGATAGAATATCCTCATCAACATAATCATAATCAAAATGCAAGCGTAATAGAGCATCTGCTAGGTCATTATAATCCTCTTCGATTACACTTGATATATCAGTGTGCCCTTGTGGGACATAATTAGCCCACATACTTGTCATTGGATAAAGTATCAAAACGTCCGCAATATGATGACCAGCACTAAGGGTATGACCTAATCGGGAAATATAGGTTGTAAAACGATCATAATATTTCCACCAGGTATGATGATAAAATTGAGATGGAGGCCAATCCCTCTTTCTTTCTCCTTCAATAGAATAATGATAGCCATGATTATTGAAGATATTTACTCCCAAAACATATTCCCAATTAGCAATCCACTTCATTCTTTCCAGGGTAACATCCCAATAGGTCCCTCCCATTGATTCACAAAGTAATCGTGGACTCCCAAAATGATGGGCGGCAGAGCTGGCTAATTTTAATTCTACATGTTCTTGAGGTGCTTCTTCAGATCCAATTCTCGGGTAAAGATGGTCAACACCAGTCATATGCAAATTTTTTAGATGGCTAAAAATATTTCCTCCACAGCGTGCATGGCCTCTTAACCAATGTTCAAACATTAGATGACCGGTAAAGATTAGATTATTATCTTCACACCAATTCCGAATCTGCTTATAATAGCTATCATCATATTGATCAGATAAGGTTTTCCAGAAATCAAATCGAATTTGGCCAGTATCAGAACCCATTTTTTTATAAAGAGCGGGCAGATTAGGCTTTAAACTATAGCCATTTCGATCTCGGAATATTTTAAACATTTTACTGGACCAGGGTATTACAAAGTTATCCATCCCGACCTGATAATAATGCATTGCTGGTTCATCTGTATAAAAGCCAGGAATTATATCACTAAAGTCTTTACCTACAGCGTCCTTATATCTTTCGTGAGTCAGCTCAAGAAAACGATAAGTAGATTCTGGATTAAGAGCATCTATATAATAATCAATTTCCTTCTCCAAAAAGTACATCATAACCCACTTACCCTCAGGGGCTTCCCAGGGAATCACTTTTTCAAAAGACAGGTTGGGCGTTAGATCAATCAAATTTTCAATCCCATTTTCAAACTCTTCCTGGCGACATGCGTAAGCGGCAATCGGTTTGGCATCATTAGTATTTATATAGCGTGAATCAGTGGCCTCAAGATAAGTAAAGAGAGGTCCATCTATCCAGAGAATAACCATTTCTAAATATTTCTGACCCAAATGAGGATACTTTTCTATAACCTCTTTATTAGCTGAACCACTCGGCCAGTTCATTTCGTCATATATCCAAATATCAATTCCAATTTCCCGCGCCTTCTGGACTACAAACTCCACTCTATCAAACCATTCATCAGAAAGATAGGGTACTTTCAACCCAAAACGCCCATGAATAAACAAACCAGGAATTCCACGGTCGTGATATTCTTTTAATTGCCATTCCAATTCTGACTTGTCCAGTTCTCCATTCCAAAACCAGAAAGGAAGAATATTTAGTCGATCAGGTGGCGTTTGAAAACTTTCCTTCGTTAATTTTTCTTTCTTAAGTAATTCCTTGTAGATAGTCATACAATTCCTCTTTATAGGTTTATCAAATTAACTTTTTCATATTTTTACTGTTATATTCCTTTGGTGTCAACTATTTTATAGACATTGCTCTGTTTTTTTGTATCAAAATCTGGTCACTTTTAATTCGCTAATTTTAAATTATATTATCCGGTTTACACTAATAAAATATGAAAATAACTCAAATAATTCTATTTACCCAACGACCTTAATATCCATCAAATAATAATTTTGATTTTCTAAAAATATGTGCCTAAAAATAATTACTAAAGGACAATTCATTTTAAAATCTTAAATCTACTATAATTTTTAATAGTTAAAATTTTAATGTTAATGAAAATCGATGCACAGAATTGAGATAATCATAATCAACAAATGCATAATCTATCATTATATGCATGATATTTGTTTTATAATTAATAGCACCACCTGCGCTAAACTTCCCTTCATCTCTATTTAGGCGATAGCCACTTCGAAGAGCGAATTTGTTAAACAGCCAATATTCAGCCCCTATATTTAGTCTTTCAGCATAATCATTAGAATGAATTGCGTCAAAATTAAGAGCTAGGCGTTGTACATTAGGATTTCCTCCGAAGAATAAGTCTGGGCCCCCTATGAGATCGATAGATGTACCAATTCTAAAGAGAAGTGGTAATTGATATTGTTGTTTAATCTTCTGCTGGGTATATAACCAGCGTGCTTGAGAAGCAAAATTTTGAGCGCTCATCGCTAATCTAATACCTTTCCATCCCGTATGATAATAAGTGCCGACATCAAAAGCCCATAGATCAGTAGAATATGTAAAAAGGTCTTCGCGTAAATATTTGGTATGAATACCAATAGACAGTTTATTTGTGAATCTTTTTGCAAAACCGATCCCTAGCTGAAGGTCGCCTCCTGTAAAAAATTCCCCTGTTCTAGTATCTAATTTACCAGTTGTATTTGTTACAAGGGCTTCAGGTATATCTCCATAGTCTAAAGATATGTAATCTAACCCAACAACGCCAATTCCTCCTAATCTATACCCAATCGCTCCCGACATAATATTCATATCGCCTAGCCATTGGTTATAACTAAAAGAGGTTTCGAAATTTTGGATACTTGCAACCCCAGCTGGATTCCATAAGATAGCATTTATACCACTTGTATTAGCGATACATGCTTCACCCATAGATGTAGCTCGGGCCCCAATACCAATTTTTAGAAACTGAAAAGAAGTTCTTCCAGCTTTATTAAAATCGTCACCTGCTTGACCAAGATTAAAAAATATTAATATAACTATGAGGATACTAACGGTTTTTGAATTAATATACTTCATATTATAATCCTTAAAATTCTATTGAAAAAATCCTTTAACTTACTTTTACCTAATGATCATTAATTTTCCAACCGTACGTTTACCTTTAGATGCCTCTGTGTGAGATTCTATAGCGTAGATATAAACTCCTGGTGCAACTCTTAAACCAGAATCAGACCTTTGGAACCAGGCTGTACTTCCGTATAGGTTTCCGTACTCATCAGGGCCATGCTCAATTGTTTTTACCAGATCACCTGAGAGTGCAAATATTTTTATAGTTGCTTTTTCTGGAAGATTTCGAAATTCTATTTTATAAGGCGTAGGATCACCAAAGCTACGATCAGGATCTCCCTCTACAAAAGGATTGGGAGCTACAAAAACGTCCCAGCCTTCTTCAATTGAGACCGGTCCTGGGCGAGCGCCAATTAACGCAGTCATATTATAATCATCACTAACTAGTTCTCCTAGGTCTTGAACCTCTGTACCATTTGCTGATACCCAGGTCTTAGGATTGGAATAGTAAGCCTGGACATAATATCGTGATTCAAAACCAAATTGGAGATCTGTATCTTTATACTGGTAATTGCCACTTTCTTCATTCCAGTATTCTTCTGCGTCTTCAATCGGGATATCAGCTAATAATGTCCAGATACCCCTTTTATCTTTTCCTCTAAAAATACGGTAGCCACTTAAATCTTCGGACCCATTATAAAAAATGTTACCCGTTCCATCTTCAATTTTAGTTTCTTCAGCTAACTTATCCCACTCTACTGAAATTATTGCAGTATCAGCACCTATGGAAGCATTAGTTGCTAGGCAATTGGGGGCAGGTGGTGATTCTGGTACATCAGCAGCAATATTAACTCCTTCTACCTGAGCACCATAACCCCATTTTACTGCCTTCCTTGCTGCTGCTGTATTACGCCTGATATCCACTATTGAACTATCAGGATAATAGTGATTCGGGTCGCCCCGAATGATCTCATGAAGATCCAGGCTGCCAGCCACCTCAGCTAATATCAAACGAACAGTATCACCGGGTGACATTGAATAAGGACCAAAAGTATTAGTATAGAAGCAGTACATATCCCCATTATTTTCATCCGGAATTCTATTATGGGTAATAAAATCATACATCCCTTTCCGACTCAAGCGAGCAGTAGAAAAATATTCATTCATATCCAATGTCCTACCCTGGAAGCTATCACCTTCATCATTATAGACATTGACATAATTGGGGTCAGCCTCGAATGGATCAGTAGAACTTCCATCATTGGGAAGGGTGCGATAAAGAAAAGCAAAGCCAAAACAGGCTGGGTCCTGTAAAGCTATATTTTCAAAACTTTGATCATATTTTAATTGATTTTCCCAATTAGGCATTTTACCATAAGTATCATCTGGGTGAGGTTCACGGCCTCCATTGTAATCCCGGCTGTAAAATAGTAAACCTTTGCCATCTTTACCATTATTTTCAATTGCGAAATAATCTGTATAGGTACCCCCCTTCTCAATTTGATCCCAGCCTCCAAAACCACCAGCAGGTGCTGCTGATTGCATAAAGTCCGGATTGTAGTGAAAATTTAGATGCCCCTTTGTAGATACCTGAATACCGCTATGGAATACTACCCATACTGAATCAAAAGTTTGTTCATGATGTTTCACCTCTCCTAAAGCGGGGATAACCATATCTCCAGTATTGACAAAGGTGTAATCATAAATAATAAAATCATCATAACTCGGAAAGCTCCATGACATAGATCGCATCTTTACAGAGATACCCGTAGAAGTAGGAAATTCACAATAATTCATCTCCTCAGGTAAAGAAGAATTGAAGTCCTCTGAACCTACAAAATTTTCAGTTTTCTCAAAGGGAGGGTTATTCCATAAAATTCCATGGTCAGCTCCATCAAAAGCGCTATGATATAATAGATAATCCTGACGCTGAGGACTATAATCTGGTGCCACCAACTTTTCTCCACCTTTTACCATAATAGCAGGTCCACTTCTGAAATTGTGAAAATTAGCATCCGTGATCCATCCATTAGCATCTTCTTCAAAAGTTGGGAATGAATATCCAGAAAATCCCGGGTAAAATCCTATACCTGATGTTTCCTCATAATCCCAGGCCCCCATATCTCCTATAAAGCCTATATTATTAATAGTTTCCCACAATTTACCTCTAGTATGAGTGGCTTTCCTTTGAGCTATTAAAACAGTTGGGTTAATTGCAAATGAGGTAAATATAAAAATCCAAATGAATAGTGTTTTTAGTTGATTAATTCTTACATTCATAGTCATTACCATTTTCTTTTTATTCAAAGATTAAAGACAGACCAAAGGTGATCTTACGAGGCAAATTTGTATAGGAATTGTAGTCAGGAAATGGAGCATTATTAGGAGTTCTCTCCGGATATACCTCTAGATTAGAATTAATATATCGAGCTCTGTCCTGGGCTGTTACATCGCCTTCCATCAGATCTGTATTATGCCACTTATTATTGAAGGCGTTCTGCATTTCTATGAAAAAAGCCGGGCGAAAGGAGTCTGTTAATTCAATCTCTTTTCTTATACGAATATTAGCATTTCTATTAGGTGGTCGTTCAATATTAATAACATCTTGAAAAACATCACTTGATATCTGAGAGTGAGGATAAGATACATAATAGTCCATAGCTATTTGTAGATTAGCCAAAACACCTCCCAATAGAGAAATATCTGAAGGTGTTATAAATGTTAGATTAGCCGATAGATTTGGCCTCATATAGGCAAGTCTATCACCAATCTGATGCTCCTGGCTAGCCTGCATCGTTGCATCAGGTGGATAAAGAGTGTTAGGATCTCCTGACATACCTCGAATTCCAGTTTCCCATGTATAAGTTAAATATCCACCCCAGAAGCCTCTTATTGGTCGTCTCAAAGATATTTCTACGCCTTTAGCATCAGCATAATCGGAATTTCCAGATGTCTTATACTGGTGGCCATTATCCATTATGACTGTAACACTTCGAACTAAATCAGTTCGATCTTTATAAAAGGCTGTTACGTCACCCATAAAAGGCCCAAAATCCTGCTCAATTCCAAGTTCATAAGCCACTGTTTTCCGGGGTCGTAATTCACGATTACCTAGATTACGCGGTTCATTAATACCTGTTTCGGGATCAATAATATATGTTGATAAAATGCTATAGGTGTCTTCCCCTTCACCATACCCGCCAAAATTAGCCCGTTGAAAAAAGTGACCATAATTAAAATGTAAAACTGACCTTTCAGTTATTGGGTGAGAGATTCCAATTCGTGGAGAAATCTGACCAAAAGTATAGGTCTCTTTAGTCTCCGGATCAGGCTCTCTACCTTCTTCTTCAGCAGCAATAACATCAAAAGGATCATAGGTGTCGAGATAAATTTTATCATTGGGATTGTAAAAATCCCAGCGAAGACCCACATTCATTATAAGGCCTTCAAATTCGAGCTTATTTTGCCAGAATATATTACCCTGATATGGATTGTATATCCTATCTTCTACTGCATCCCAGGCTCTTGCTTCCTGAAAGCGATCAAAATGATAATATGTGAGACCAAATCCACCTTTCATCTGCCAATTTTTATTTATCTGGCTTGTTATTTTGCCTTCTAAATTATATTCTGAGTTATAATCTTCCTTTCGATACCAGTAACCCATATAATGAAGGCCATAAGTTTCGTTCCAGGCATTAGGAATTGGTGTCCCAGTAGAATCATAAGCCCTTAAATAATCTTTTCTAATATCACTGGTTGTCCAATCGGCCGTATCACTTGGAAATTTCGACTGACTTTCATAACTAAATACACGTGATAAGGACAATTCATAATAAGTATTACTTTTAATATTATTCACGAACTTTAAAGTCTGTCCGTTCCTACTTTGTTCAGGATATCCTTGAAAATCATTATAAGCATACTTATTTCCATAATCACCTTCAAACCCCATCCATTCCATACCATGGCAAGAATTTACTTCATTATAATAACCAGAGAATAAGAGTCTTTTATTTCCTTCGAAATTGTAAGTTAACTTAAAAGTCCCATCAATCCAGTTTCCCATTTCTCGATAAGAATTCCCGGTAATCGGTGGCGCAGTACGATACCTGCCGGAAACGAAAAAATTTAGATTATCAAATGGTGTTGGTCCTCCAAGAGCAAATTCAGTTTGGTAGGAGCTTCTTTCAGTATAATCTGTAAGAGGCTGATGCGTATCCATATAATGCTGATATGATTCTTCTGGGGTCCATGAACAATTTGGATCATTACCTTTGCGGCCTTGGGGATCGACCCACATATCAGGGTGATCAATCCACCATTGTAAATGGCGGGCATGGGTATTTTCCCAATAACGGGTTGTCGAATAATCATATAAGGGTGTGCCCCAATGATATTCCCCAGGAGGTGTCCATCGAAATTCAATTGTTCCAGAATAATTATCAGTACCTTCCTTAGTTATAATATTAAAAACACCGGATTGGGCCTCGCCATATTCTGCATCAAAGCCACCAGTAATCACCTCTAACTCTTGAATAGACATCAGGTTAACATTGTAATATGGTTGAGAGTTAAGCGGATTGCGAGCTCGCATGCCATCAATCAAAAATGAAACCTGATCAAGGGTACCCATTCTAACTGTCAATTCACCTTCCGGATTGAAATCTATACCGGGTATAGAAGTCATCATATCAGATAGCTGAGCAACGGGTCGAGCAGTAATCTCTGCTGATTCCATAATCTGACGACTAGAAGTATTATCGACTTCTATTATTGGTTTTTCAGCAACAACTTCAATCGACTCCCCGGCTTCCAATGCTTCACTCGTTAATCGAAAATCAACTCGGGTGGTGTGGTTTATATCGACATTTACTTCGGTTTTTGTAACCTGCTTATAACCTATTACTGAAGCTCTAACTTTATATACTCCAGGTTGCAGGTTTAGGATGTAATAATCACCCTCTTTATCAGTTGCGGCTCCCCTATCTTCTCCCAGAATTACAATGTTCGCACCAATAAGTGATTCACCTGTCTTGGCATCTACTACTTTCCCTACAATTTTTCCTGAAGCGGCCCTTAATAAATAGGAAAACGATAAAATGATAGGAATTAATATAATTAATATTTTTTTAATCGATTTTAAAACAATCTTATTGTAATTCATTTACCTATCCTCTTGAAAATTTAAAAGGATTTACATCTGAAACTTTAAAATTAGTCGTAATGAGTAATCCAACTTCATACAAAATAGATATTTTTTTTATCCTGTAATGATCTTGAATGCTATTGATTGGCATAACCGAATTCGCTTTAGATGTTCCCAAAAAGTATCTTACTAAGCTTGAGATAGCAATTATAATTTGTGTAGATAGATTTTTCATTGACATAACCTTGTATTATCTAAAAGTAATTACAGATTTAATAAATCCTTCTGGCTTATTCTTTGCAGCCTGGAATGCTTTTTCAATCTCTTCGAGGGGAAATGTATGGGTAATCAGCGGTTTCATCTGAACTTTACCAGAGTTCAAAAGTTTGATACCAATATCCGCACCTTGTAGAATAGTTTTCATATTTCTGAAATGGGCATTAATTAATTTAAATGCCATCCAGTTCCAATATCCAAGGTCCTCTATTTCTCGCCTACCCGGATGATAACCAAAAATAATAAGTTTACCTTCCATCCGAATTATTTTAGAAGTTAAATCAAGCGTTGCCTGTTTTCCACCAACTTCAAAGGCTGCATCGACACCTTTCCCATCTGTGATTTTTTTTACCCATTTTTCTATATTTACTCTATTAGGGTTCAGCGTCACATCGGCACCAAGTTGGGTTGCAACCTCTAATATATCATCTCTAATATCAATAGCTATTACCTTAGTAGCACCTTTCAATTTTATTTGTTGTAATAAAATCAATCCCATAAAGCCTGTTCCAACTAATGCTACAGTATCGGCTAACTCAATATCGGCCTCAATCACTCCATTGGTAGTACAGGATAAAGGTTCAGCCATAGCCTCTTCGAAAGAAACAGAATCATCAATTGGGAATATCCGTTCAGAGGCTACAGCGACTTCAGAAGCGTATCCTTTTTGGTCAACCCAAACAGCAACACGATCACCTGGATTGAATTTTTCTACCTGGCTTCCGACCTGGATTATTTCCCCGGAAACTTCGTGCCCAATAAAACGGGGATATTCCAGATTTGATAAAGTATTTGCCCATTGATCAATTTCAGAATGACATACACCACATGCTTTTACTTTTATCAAGCATTCATTTTTACCAATTTTGGGACTTTCCATATTCTCAATCACAAAATCATGGGCTCCTCTTAGCTTGGCAATCTTCATTTTATTTTTCCCCAAATTTATTTATATTATCACATCGTTTTTTTTCTTCGCAATGGGATGGATGCCATAGGATTCCCCATGGCATCCATTCTAACTCTACTTTAGTAACACCATCTTTTTAGTTTCATAATGGTCATTTGTGCTTAATTGGTAAAAGTAAACACCACTTGCATAATTAACAGCATTCCAAGAAACTGAATAAATACCACTAGAAAAGGGTCGTTCTTCAATCAAAGTAGCGACTTCCCTGCCAACCATATCAAAAACTTTAAGAGTGATTGCTGATTCTTTGTTGACTTCAAATCGAATTGTAGTCTTTGGATTAAAAGGATTTGGATAGTTCTGTTTTAAATTAAAGTTAACAGGTTTATTATTTACTCCTTCAGAGGCAATAATACCAGTTTCACTAGCTCCAAAATGTAAGACAGGCCAATTTCTGGAATATTTTAGGACTTCAGCTCCAGGGTCTTCATCAGCTGCTGGTGCAAACGGATCATTTGGTATACTAGGCTGCCAGCAATAATAAGAATAAGCATCCCACTCTTTCAAATAATGGCTTTCAGAACCATTACTACCACCTATATTAAAGCTGATAGAAGATAGAGAATCAACATTAGGATGATAAATTGCTATTTCAAGATCATATACTCCTTCAGCAGAATCAATATTAGTAGCCCATCTTCCAAAATTGGTTGATTTTATACTACCTATGGCAAGTGAATCCCAATGGCCAAACCGGTATTCCTCTGGGATCCAAACTGTATCTGGATCGCCATTAAGTGACATATTGTCTCCCAATACTAGCCAATGATAAGGGCCATCGGGGGCTGCATAAGTATTTCCATCGTACCACCCCATCATCTCTTTGCCAAGACGATTTGACAATCCTATGAAAATCTGATCCCCTTGCCAGGCATCTCCAAACCAAACACCAGTACTATCGTTTACATATTCATCCATATGAAGAAACAAATAGAGAGTATCTTTACTCCATAGCATTCTACCATAATATTCATCATAGTCAGGTTCAGCCATTTCTCGGCCATATGGATTGTACCAAATATTGTAACCGGTTGCAGTTACAAGGTTGGCTTCAGCCGCATCACCCCAGGCTGCTTCATCCATTACTGCATCAAAATTAATTTCAGAAGGATCCACTTTGGGTACATTAATTTCTTTTCTGACTGCTACTTCCGGATCATCCGGGATAAAATTTAAAATTGGCCAGTTTCTAGAATATTTTAAAACTTCAGCTCCTGGATCTTCATCAGCTGCTGGAGCGAAAGGATCATTTGGTACACTGGGCTGCCAGCAATAATACGCGTAAGCATCCCACTCTTTCAAATAATGGCTTTCGGAACCATTACTACCACCGATATTGAAACTTATCGAAGATTGAGCGCTAACATTTGGGTGATGGATTGCTATTTCAAGATCATACACCCCCTCTGCAGAATCAATATTGGTAGCCCATTCTCCATAATATTCTGATTTGAATGTTCCAAAGGAATCGGCATAGCTAAATCGATAAGGTTCTGGAATCCAGGTTGTATCCGGATCACCATTAAGTGATAAATTTTCTCCCAATACTAGCCAATGATAGGGGCCATCAGGAGCTGCATAAGTATTCCCATCATACCAACCCATCATCTCTTTACCCAGACGATTTGACAATCCTATGAAAATCTGATCCCCTTGCCAGGCATCTCCAAACCAAACACCAGTACTATCGTTTACATATTCATCCATATGAAGGAATAAAAAGAGAGTATCTTTACTCCATAGCATTCTACCATAATATTCATCATAGTCAGGTTCAGCCATTTCTCGGCCATATGGATTGTACCAAATATTGTAACCGGTTGCAGTTACAAGGTTGGCTTCAGCTGCATCACCCCAGGCGGCTTCATCCATAACCGCATCGATACTAATATCCGATCTGTCCACATGAGGTACATCAATCTCTTTCCTTCCTTCATCCATTCCCCAAATAAAGGAAATAAATAATAAAGGGAGCAATACTAAAACAAACAAAAATCTCAAAGTTTTCATCTTAACCTCCTCTTTAAATTATTAAATACACCACTTACTACTAATAGTCTTCTTTTAATCAACCCCCCTCCTTTCGTTTCAATTTCTATTAAAATTTATATTCAATATTAATCGAAGGTAAAAGACTCCAATTATCATATTTGCCATAAAAATATGAATCGTTGTTTTCTTTTATATCATTTTCAATTCCATTCGAATATGCACAACTCATATCAATTAAATAATTTTCATATTCAAACCCAATACCTGTAGAGAACCAATGTTGATTAACATCGGGGTATAAAAGGCTATAAGTTTGCTCTGAATTAGGAGTTTTGCTATAGCGATATCCAAAACGATAATGCATATCATTATTCGCCTTATATTCTAATCCAATTGCTATCTCAAAATTATTCTTGAAATCGACTGGCATATCCGTCCAATAATACCCGGTAAGGCTATCCTTTGATGCTTTAGGCATTCTATTTACCCAGGCTGTATCATTATAATTAAATTCATAACTAGTAATAGTATTACCCCACAGTTGAGTGATAAAATCCAGGTTAATAGATAAATTCTTGTTGATTTTATATAAAATTCCCATGCCACCAGTTAGAGGCATTTCAAAATCACTTTCAATACCTGTAGTTTCTGCCAGACTATCGAGTTCAAAAAACATATCATTCTTAGCATCGCCATCAAGTTTTTGTGAAAAGCCGCTTCTTAGACTGCCGCCTACTTTAAAATTGGAATTAAATGCATAGTTAAATCCTATACTCCAGCCTATTGCATTTCCCTGCATATTCATTTCCATCAGATAAACTGGATCAGCCTGATTAGTTTCCCAGTCATAATTTCCAACAGGAAATCCAAATTCATTATTCACTCTGTATAAATTGGCCGATACTCCAATTCCAAGTGGTCCAAAACGAAATCCTGCTATTGGTGAAATTACATCAATTCTCTTCTGAGCTGTTACATGAAATCCATACAGACGCTCGGTTCCACTTTGATCAAAACTGATTGCCCATGGCCAATCAAGAGAGTAATCAGCTGCTCGATTATAAACAAGGGCAAAACCCAAACTGGAGGATGGTATCCAGTATAAACCTGCTGCCCCACTGTAATCAGTACTAATAAATGAACGGTGCAGATCGTTTTCGCTCTGTCTGCATTTCTGACGACCAGACCTGCCGGTTATATTAAAAGCAAAACCATTTTTAGTAAAATCCATGATTCTAGCAGGATTATTAAAAGCCGAAGTTATGTCATCTGTGCCAGCAAAGTAATATCCACCTAAGGCCAGTGATTTCCCACTTGTAACCGGTTCCATGTCTGAAGAGCCGGCAAAGATAAAATAGATTGTTGATATAAATATTGTTGAAATTAGAAATAATTTTTTACTGATATACACTTTTGGTTCCTCCATTCATTAAATATCACTTTACCAGGTTTGAAATGTGATATAGGCATGATACTTAGTAAACCTCAAATGGTCTTCTCCATTCCACCCCTCGCCTGCAATCCAAAATAGATAATTTTTATTTCTTTCCAACCCTTGCTCCGGAAATTGGGTAAAGACTCGTGTACCAGGAAGATCTTGCCCCATTATCAGAGGTTGGCGAATGACATTTTTACTTCCATACATTGTTTCACCATCTACCGTATCCACCGACCAGGCTTCCCAAACAATTTTAGTAGGATCATAGGATACACCTTCACATATACCAGTTGCAGATATTAGAGAATCATTAAAATCATCGTCAATTATTTCCCAGGTAACAACAGGACTATTACTTGTATCAGTTTCTATTAAATTTATCTTTGCTAGACCACCTCTCAGTTTTATACTATTAGTATCGATATTTGTATATATATCAATTCTAAAGCTCTTTTTCAGATAATTATAATTGTCAATAAAAAGCGTATCCTGATTACTTTCTTTCGCAGAATCAATCTCAGTCTGAAGCAGGGTTTTACCAGTATTATTTTTTATAGTATCCCAGCCTTCTGCTTTAACTACCCAAAATGTAAAATTACTATCCTCAATTAAACTCTCAAACTCACCACCATATTGACTGGTCAAATCAACCGCTCCTTCAGGAACAACTCCATATTCAAGTGGATATCTCAGATTATTCCCATCAGTATGTACTAACCATTGAAGGGTAGAATCAAGGGCCGCTTCTTGGCCTCGGTTAATTCCAAAAGCAGATATGTATCCTCCAAGCCAGGTAAACTTTGGCGATAACGTCTTTTTTTCGATAGTAATCTCTGACAAATAAGTTTGTCCCTCGTAGGGAGCTAATGTCGATTTGTCCTCTTCACAAAGAACCATAAATAGGAGAGACAAAATCATGAAAAATTTAAACATTAAATTTAATAATTTTTTCATTCCTTCCCTCATTGCTGGCATAACCTTTTTATTAAAATGTATTTTTTAATCTTTCCTGCCAATTGTAATTTTGGACCTCTTCCTCAAGATTTGAATGCAATAATATAAACCGTCCATTCCCTTGCAAATCCCCAAAAACAAATCTGATAATCCGTTCTCGTCGATATAACCAGACATGATAGGGATCCTGATCAAGTTCGAAATCATGCTTTTCTATTTCATCAGGGATTCCATACTTAATCAAGACTCGGCCTCGATCCGTATTCCATCCTTCTCTATTCGCCCATGAGAAGTTTCTATTAGCATTCTGATAACGATTTAATAATTCACTAACATATTCATTTTGCGGAGTATCAGGATTGGGATCCTTATTACTAAAAAATCTTGCTAAGAAGTTGGTCTTCGTTTCTGGATTCATATTTTCATAATTTTGATATATTTTAGATGAAGATAGATGCTTTAACAGATTACCAAAAATTTGCAGTTTCTCTTCAGTTAATGATGTAGTTTTATTAAAATAATCTTTTTGGATAATTTCAAGCTTGCGGGAATTAGAGACAATCTCTTCCCTATTTTTATTTAACACTTTTATGGTTAAATAGTATATTCCAGAGGGAACATTAGCAACTTTTAATCCATGAATTATGCTTAAATCTTCATCTTTTATACCAATATTCATTGGAGGGTGTATTTTAACAACTTTTTTATCATTGCTATTAATCAATGAGTATTGAACTGTAATAGAATCACCTGGAATATTATTAAGTTCATATAGCTCATAATAAATATATAAGGTTGGATTTAAAATTCCATATCTTCGAGAAGGGTTTGGATAGACTTTTCTCCCACTTTTATTAAAATTTCCCAACTGATCTTCAGGTATAGTATTGCTCTCCCCTACACCAGAAGCAAATTGAACCTGACTAATATTAGCTTTAAGGTTGGGTATCTTTAAATTAAATACAGCTTGGCCCTTTTTCCCGGAATTTTGTCCTTCAATCATTACGTGGCCTTCATATTGGCCGGGCTTTAATATTTGATACCATTGATCATAAAGGGCTAAATTTCCGATTCCTTCTGCGTCTTGTGGTAGTAATGCTTTCTTCTTCCAGCTATTAGAAAAAACAATTTTACCAGTACTGTTCTCTAAATGAGTAGTTACTTTAAATTCGGCAGTATCTTTATCATATTCTAACTGGTCTGCGAAAAGCATTAAATAAAATTCAGTTTTATTATTACCATTATTACCACGATATGAAGTCCTGTCAATATAAAATTGCATGTCACCTTTACTGGAAATCGGAGTATCAGAAATATCGGACTGGGCGAACAAAATACCGATCCCGATCAGAAAAGAAACAATGCAAATTTGATATATCTTATCCCTTAATACCACTTAATGTGATCCCTTTAATAAAGTATTTTTGTGCAAAGAAAAATACAATTAATATTGGCAAAGTTGCAGTTACTGAACCTGCCATTAAGAGATCCCAGTCGGTTAAGTATCTATCCCTGAAGATAGCTAGCCCAAGTGGGACAGTGCGCAGTGCTTCAGAATTGGTGACAATCAAAGGCCACATAAAATTGTTAAAAGCAGCCATAAAAGTAAATATACCAAGGGAGGCCAGAGCAGGTTTGGACAGTGGAATGATAATGCGCCAGAGCACTTTAAACCGGCTACATCCATCAATATATGCGGCTTCTTCCAATTCTTTCGGTATGGTTAGAAAAAACTGCCTTAACAAAAAAGTTCCAAAAGCTGAAGCTAGTCCCGGGACAATCAAAGCCTTATAAGTATCAACCCATCCCAACCAGTGGAGCACCATAAAACTTGGAATCATAGTTACCTGATAAGGTATCATCATTGTTCCAAGAAAAATATAAAAGAGGACATCACGGCCCCAAAATTCTAAACGGGCAAACGCATAGGCAGCCAATGAACAAGTTATTAATTGTCCGATCGTAACCGTTATAGCAACTGCCAGACTATTCAGATAATAGTGTCCAAAAGGTGCAGCCTGGAAGGCTTCTTTATAATTTTCTAAATGTATTTCAGAGGGTATCCATTTTGGTGGATAGGTAAAAATCTCTTCCATACCTTTTACAGATGTAAGGAGCATCCAAATAAAAGGAGCCACAGTTACAATTGCCAGTGCATAAATAATTACATGCATCAAGACCTTTTTGCTAATATTAAAATACCTACTAGAGTTATTAGAAATCATGTTACCTCATAAATTTTTGTACGCATATATTTGACCTGTAACAAACATAATGCAGCCAGAATTGCAAAAAAGATATAAGCAACTGCTGATGCATATCCCATTTCAAAGAACTTGAACGCTTTTTCATACATATAGAATACCATGACTTTCGTCGATCCAAGCGGACCTCCCGAAGTCAGGACATAAACAATATCAAATACTTGAAAAGAACTTATCATAGACATTATCATAATGAAAAAAGTAGTAGGGCTTAACATTGGAAGGGTAATATGTCTAAATTTAGACCAGGTACTTGCGCCATCAATATCAGCCGCTTCGTAATAACTGTCAGGTATGGCCTGCAAACCTGCTGAAAAAAGAACCATATTAATTCCAAAAGTTTTCCAAACTCCCATAATGATTATAGCAAACATTGCCGCAGAAGGATCATTTAGCCAATTAATTGCAGGTATACCTAAAAGACCAGTAAAATAATTTAATAATCCCAGATTAGGATCATAGATCCAGCGCCATATTAATGCTGCTGCAACAGGAGAAATTATGACTGGAGTGAAGAAGGCGGTTCGTAAAAATTTCTTGCCAGCAATTTTTTGATTTAAAACTATAGCAACCAGTAATGCAAACAGCATATTAAGAGGTACAGTACCAAAAGTGTAGATTACTGTATGTTTCAAAACACGCCAGAATTCAGGGTCTGAGAATAATTTTATATAATTCGATAAGCCAATAAATGATTTATTGGCACTGAACATATTCCATTTATGGAAACTAAGAAAAAATGAAAAGAATACAGGAAATAAAATGAATGTTGTAAAAATAACCAAAGTTGGAGCTAAAAATGCTAAACCTGTATATAAGTTTTTTCTTTCTTTTTTGGAGTTGAGCGGATTATTAGCAGATTGTTTCATTGTCATTTCTCATTTTTCGGTACTGATTGTAAAAGCGCATTAGATTTTTTTGCAGCTCTGTCTAGAGTCACTTGAGGATCTTCTCCACCCAGAGTAGCCTCTTCAATAGCCTGGGCAATATGCCTGGTTATCTGTAGCCCATGATAATCAATCTTTCTTTGAACCTGAGCAAATTCCATCTGGTCTATAAAGACTTTGAAATTGGGGTTATTTTTTAGATATTCTTTAAACTCCGGTACCTTCTCAACATCTCTTCTAACCGGCAAATAACCTGATTTCATAGCCCATTTGGCTTGCACTTCAGGTTGTATTATCCATTTTATAAAACTCCAGGCTTCATCAGGATAATCACTTTGTTTAAAAATAACTAGGTATTCGCCGCCCACGATTGTTGCTTTTTTTTCAGGGCCTTCCGGCAAAGGAGCGAAAGTCCAATCAAGATCTTTCAAAAGACGATTATAACGAGGTAGATTCCAGGGGCCATCCATTGCCATTGACAAACGTTCAGAAGCAAAGGCAATATCATAATCAGAAGTAAATTTTTCCAGGTCAAGTTCGTTATAAATATCTTTCCATAAATTTAGCGCTTTTACACCCGCTGTACTGTTATAAAGCACATGGGATTGATCTTTGCTTACGATGTGTCCTCCTGCCTGCCATAAGAAGGGGAACCACTGCCAAACCATCCAGCCACTAAGTGACCCTGAGGCTGGATAAATTGGTAAAAAGAGCCCCATTTGATCGTACTCTCCATTATTATCTTTATCCTTGGTAAGTAATTTGGCATATTTACGTAACTGTCCCCAATTTTGAGGAGCTTTGCTATCATCTAGATCAACCTCCCGGAACATTTTCTTATTATAAAGAAAAGCAAGATTGGTAGCCTCCATGGGTATGCTATATAATGTATCTCTCAAAGAAGCATATTGAATTAAGGGTTCATAAATATTATTATAGGTTTGTTCGGACAACCCATTTTTACCATTTACAAATTCCTCCATATTATAAATAGCTTTTGCATCGACTAGATCAGGAAGAAAATGGGAATGAATCCAGGATATATCCGGCGCAGTATTACTCTGAATAGCAGTTATTAACTTCTGTATAAGAGCATCACCAGAAGGAACATATTGAGCTTTGATATTAATATTAGGATGTTCTTTTTCGAATTCTTTTATCAAATCTTTTAATGCAGGAATGGTTGAAGCCACAAAACTATGCCAGAATGTTATAGTAACTTTACCATCCTCTTTTCTTTGCTTTGTATTCTGCCCGCAGTCTATATTTAACAATAATAAACTAATTATTAGTATAACTACAATTTTCTCTTTATACATGAAATTCTACCCCCCAAATAAAATGTAACAGTTTAGCTTAAAAGATTTAAAATATATAGACCTCAAAAATTTTCTTGTTAGGTTCGAAAGATTCTTTCCCGACTTAATTTAATGTTTTTACGGACTGCCGGATATTCAAAGTGGGTTTTAATACGATATGATTTTTTTCTTGATCACCATTTCCATTAATATCTTCCATAAGCTGTTTCACAGCCATTTTACCCATCATCTGTTTAGGTTGACTAACTGCTGTTAGAGGTGTACCAAGATAGGGCGCAAAATCAAAATCATCAAAAGAAATGATAGAAATATCATTCGGAATTGTCAATTTTTCTTCATGAATCGCCTTTAAAGTTCCAAGCGTAATCAAATCACTAGTACAAAAAATTGCTGTTGGGGGATTAGATAAATTCAATAAAAACTTGCTTTCAATATATCCGTTATCCTCTCGAAAATCTTTACCAACTATCAGTTTTTCATCAATAGCAATATCATGTTTTTTTAATGCGTCCTCATATCCTTCCAAACGTTTTGTATTAGTCGATGTTCTAGGCAGACCCTGAATAATCGCAATTCTTCTATGTCCTTTTTGAATTAAATATTCAACAGCCCTATAAGTGCCAATATAATTATCAACTATAACAGAATTAGTATTCAATGCATCAAAACAACGATCCAGAAGGACCAAAGGTATATCACTCTCTAGTAATTCTTCAATATGATCATATCTTAACCCAACAGGCATTATGAGGAAACCATCAACCCCCTTACTGCGGAGCAATCTAACCTGTTCAATCTCTTTTTCTTGATTCTCATCAGTATTACAAACTATTATAATATAGCCCTGTTCATATATTTCTGTCTGGATAATGCGGGCGACATGGGCAAAAAATGGATTGGAAATATCAGGAAGTACTAGACCGATTGTATGGGTTTTTTTTAAACGCAAACCACGCGCAAGCTGATTTGGTTGATAATTTAAATCTTTAGCTATTTTATTAACGATCTCTTGTGTTTTATCACTTATCCTGTATCTTTTAGCCTTCCCGTTTAAAACTCGAGATACAGTAGATACTGAAAAACCAGCCTTTTTTGCAATATCATCTAATGTAACCAAATTAGCACCTTTCAAAAATTATGGGGTAATTTCAATTAACCTTGAACAATCGTTTTCACACATAAAAGATACCATTAATCAAAAAGATTGTCAAGTGTTATTTTTATTTTAATGTCAACAACACTTGAAACATAACATTTTATTTTTGATCAACAATAAATTATAACCAAAATATTAACCCTGCTTAACTATTGTTTTACTTTGTTTTACGAAATTCATATTTCATCGTCATTTTCATTTGTTTACATTATGTAAAAAACTATTAATAAATAACCCAGGCATGGCTCCGCCAGGTCAGTCACATTGACTGATAATTAATTTGGTTTCAAATCTGTGCAAAAAAGTTAGTTATTAAACAAAAACAAGGGTATTTTTGTGCTCAGAGACCTTTTTTTCCTCTGCACAATCGTTTTCGTTAATCAAACATACATTTTTTATATAGTTTTGTCAAGAGCTTTTTTATTTTTTTTAGTTTTACCATTAGTATCAGTGTTTTTCCAAATTAGAAATACAGTAGATTGCAAGATTAGAGACCTTTGCATAGAAGATATCTGAATTTGCAGGATAAATTTCTATATATAAACTAAATTGCCTCCATATAAATAAACATGGAGGATAAGAGAATTCTAATTGTTGTCAACTGGTAATTATAATTTTCGTTAATCAAATTCTTGTCCTCGTATTTTATACGGATGGCTTGTTATATTTGATCATATTCTAGTATTCCAGCACACATATGTTAAAACAGTAAGACGCCTCGTGAATCTATCAAATAAAAAAGCAAATCATTAGATGGTAAGATTCTCTAAGGCAGTAATAATTTCCTGAGATTAAATCACTAATCTAAATTAACCTTTGGGATTTGGTAATCTGACTATGGAATCAGGCTTTGCATACCTGGTCAACCTGATTTCATGGCCAATGAAATTGAATATACTGTTATTAACAAAATTTATAATATTTCTTCATATCAAGTTATTTATAAAAATGTAGATTAAATTTACTGTTTCAATTTAAACTTCAGGTAACACCTATCAATCATTTCAAAATCCCCACCCCTTAAAATACAAAAGGCAGGGTTACTAAACCCTGCCTTGATTATTATTGGAGTTATGAAAATTTTTTGGATGGAGATTTTTTACTATGCCTGGCCAATATTTTTCGACATAAAATAATGGTGAAAAATGTTCTATTCAATTTAGTCACTCAGGACTTGCTAAATTTTTTTATCTTTATTATCAATTATTGAAAAAACAACACCAAAAATAATTGCAAAACGGAATGATGTTTCCCAATCTATGGTTGCAACATTATGAAAAAATAAACTCCACAGATAAGTAACCACACTACTTACAATTAATGTTATAAAAAAAATAGTAATAAAGCCTATAGATAATTTTTTAAAATCCATGTTAGACCTCCCCTAATGCTATTATTATTCTCATACTTATTACCCCTTAACCTCTGACCTTATTGAGTTTAGTCCTCTAGATTAATTGGTGAAAAATACAAATCTATATATGTTCTATTACGAAATTTATTTAATTTATTCAAGCTGATATTAACCTAAATTATGCATAACCCTCCAAAAGATAGTGGTTAATATTTTATTAATGATAGTTTTAGCACTCCTGTTTTGAAAAAACTGAGTTTTTTGAGGTTATGCATAATTTTAAGGTTAATCCCGTGATTTATTCATCCCGATCACTTTTCCCATGAGGGATCTCTCTGAGGCGGGGAAAATTCCGAAGGAATTATTCGGCCCGGAGGGTAGAAAATGCCACCTGGAGGTCTCTATGAGAAATGTTAATGAATTTTCTAGGCTAAATATGAATCATAATTTAGTTTCTCTGTATAGGAATTGATATGTAAGGTAGGACCAATTTTTGTAACTACTTCTATTGGCAGTTGAAAAAAATTTAAATGATTGGTTAATCCTAAGGTAAACCATTTTCCATCGATATTGCTTGTTAAATTAGATCTATTTATATTTTCTTTTACTTCGAATGAAAAACTACTAAAATCTACAAATAATCCTATATTGTTTTTATTAGATATAAAATCTGCTGATACTCCGAATATATTTAAATTATTTTTTGTAAAATAATCATTTAATTCTCTATCATAACTAAAGATTCGTCCATAATGAGGTGTTAAATACATGTCAGAAGCATTTCTAATGGAAAAGAAACGAATAGTTATTATTAATATTTTTATGATACCCTTCCGCATTTTCTGATTCCTTATTTATATTTCTAACTACATAGGTTTCTCCGACAAGATGTAGATATGACGTTGGAATCAATTAACAAGCAATATTATTGAAATTTCGTCATCATAATCTCAATTACCTTAAATTTAGGCGCAACGTATAGTAACAAATTTCAGGTGGTTTTCAAAAGGTGAATTATGAAAAGGATTTATGCAAAATATCGAATCTTATATTTTCTGGGTAAGGAGCTCTATTTTTATCTTGCAATCTGCCAGGTTTCTAATTTGCAAAAGACAGTATGTAAATAAGGTAATATTTGTATGTGCTAGTTTTGGGTTTTTTTATAATGATATTCGCTAAAGAAAAAGTCCAATAGATATTAGTTTGATAGTTTCTTTAAAAGATTCTCTTTTCTATTTTTTAGATCTTCTATGTTTTCTTTGTAGTCGTCTTTTTGTTCATCTGCGAGATCTTTCTTAATATTGTTTAGTGCCTCAATTTCCCCCTCAATTTCAAACCAGTTATATAAAAATATGATGGCATCTGACCATTCCATTTTTTTACTGTCAGCGAAGATTGCCTTTAGCTTCTTATTTAGTGCTTTTTTTAGTGAATTGCTATCATTATACCCAATATTTAAATCTTTTATAGAAGTTATTCTTTTTATCTTTCTATGATAATTTTTTTTTCGATATTTATCAAGATTAAATATTTCACTATAATATTGATAGAGATTGTATTTTTTTATGTCATTTTTAAATTCGCTAAAATGTCTATTTATCTTTTCGTATATACTTTTTTCAGACAAACGATTATCGTGGTCATCTTTTTTTATTGTAAATATAGAAAGCTTGCCTAAAATCCAGTTCCGAAATTTATCAAAAAAAATAAATGCTATCACAGATGAGATAATTAAAAAAATTATGAATATAATTATTGTTTTCAATAGTCCCTTCATATTAAATCCTCTAATTAAGATTTAGTTCAGATAATTCTTTTTTAGCCTTGTTATATTTTTTCTTTAAATACTTAATATTATTGTCTGCTTCTTTGATTTTGGCTTGGTAGTCATCAACTATATTTACTGATTTTTTCTTTTTATTACGAAATTCTTCTAGGATCTTTTTATAAGATGATAGTTCATCATTCAACTCCTTAGAGAGTCCTTTCAAATTATTTATTAGATGATTATTTATATATAAATTTAACTGGTTCTCGATACGCTGTTGAATCTTATCTAATTCATCGTCAACTTTCTCCTTTATATTGACTTTTGTTTTTTTCTTTTGTGTCCATAGGAATCCCCACAATCTGCTTCTATAATTATTAAGGCCAGTATCTATATTTTTAATAGGCTCAATCAGTTTGTTTATACTTACTTCTGGTAATAGACATTTAATATATTTTGCACTTAAACTATTATAGGATTCATTTTTCAGCTTTCCTTGATATTCTTTGACTAAATCTTCTATTCGCCCTTCAATTTCTCGAGTATTAAAATTTTCAATATTATAGGTTATTTTCCTTTTAACTTGCTTTTTTAATTCACGAAGTGCAAGCTTAATTGCTTCCTCTATATCTTGATCTTTTATCCACCTTTTAATATCTTTGTTAACTTCATCGATCCAATGTTGAAGAATTTCACTAAAGCCATTCTTTATTTTCCTTGTTTCTTTATTAATTTTATCATTGAAATTATTGTCTATATTCTTAATATTTTTCATAGTAGCGTTTATATTGTTTAATTTTTTATCTATCTGCTCAATATCTTTGTATTTATCTTTTTTTTCTTCTTCTAGACGTAATCTTATTTTTTTCTTATATTTTATTAGTTTCTCGTAAGTTGTTATTATATATTGGGCTCCTTTTTCAAGTATGGCCTGTCCCTTATTATTCATAATATATTTATTAATTGCGACAATAAGTTGATGTATTCTTCCGTCATTATTTATTAAACTATTATCAATTTTAGAAAGGTAAAATTTGTCATTATTATCAAAAGGAATATTCTGATTACTTTTCAAAGATAGATTCGCTGCCATGGAGCTAATTGGATATACCTCTCTATCGTTACCAAGCAAACCTCTATCTCTCAATTCTTCACTTTTTTTTATGTTAACTTCAATATAGTTTTTGACAGATTCATAGTCATCTATCGTATCTATTTTATTCAAAACAAATATAATTTTATCAGAATCAATGTAGGACAGATATTTATCAATAAAATTAAAGTCATTTTGACTTATTGGTTGACCAGCATAGAATAACATGATTACCGCTGTAGAACGTTTTATCCAGTCATGAGTTTTTTGTGACCTAATTATATTATAGTCATTTAAACCTGGAGTGTCCACAATTTGAACATCTTCAATTGTTTTATTATTTATAAAAATATCCACATATTTTACAAAAAGCGTATAATCACCCTCTTTAGAAATATAATTTTTTAAATCATCTATTTTGATTTCTTTTGTCTTTCTTTCATCTTTAATTATTTCTTTAGCTTGAATGCCTTCCTTCATTGCAAGAGTATTTAATTTTTTCCTAAAATGTTCATTGAAATAATTCTTATTACCGTCGAGTTGTATGTTTTTTAAATTATTCCATTCTTCACTATTGTAGAAATATATTTTAGCATAAGGCCGATTATTATATTTAATTCTAGTTAAGGATGCAGTGCAGACTGTATCATCGACTGGTAATATTTTTCTCCCTTCAAAAATGATATTATTTAATAGTGTTGATTTACCTGATTTTATCTGCCCACATATGCTAATTATAAATTTCTCTTGTTTTATATCATTTATTATATCATCTATTTGATTTTTATCTATTATTCCATCGGATTCAGCTTTGTCTATAGAATCCAATTTAATCATCTTATCCATCAAAGATAATAAACGTTCTTTCTTTTCTTTATATTGTTCCGCTAAATTTTGGCGATTCATAATCTCCCCATTTTTTTATGGATTATAATTAATTCTCAAATTGTTTAGTGATATTTATTATCTTCTTAATTGCCCTTTTCTTATATTTAAAATCCATTTCAATACACTTCTTAATTTCATCAAATAGAACGTTATAGTGTTTTTTTATATATTGTTGGATTTTTTTTCTTGGTAAAATATGATTAATATGTAATTTAATAAATCTTTCTGCCACCTTCTTACTTGATACTTTATCTGGTAACACAACATAACCACTTTCAATTTTTTTACTAGTGAAGAAGCGTCCTGAAACTTGTTTTTCTTTATCCAAATAATTAACTATATCTTTAACTTTTTTCATGTTTTTCACTTTTTGTTCATTTAAAGGTATATTGAATGAATAATTAATTTGATTGATAATCTCTTCTACATCAAGTGAATCGTGAACACCACAGTAATAGATCGTGGAGTTCATATATATTTCTGAATGATTCATATTGCCCGGAATAGAAATGATACATTTAATTTTTTTAATTATGCATTGCCTATTTTTCGTTTCGAAAATTTTAAGAAGTGGAGTATAAAGTGACCTCTGAAATTTGGAATTTATATCTATATTATACTCATTTATAAATTCTTGAAATATTTTATAAGTGGGGTTATTCCCCTTTGGATAATAATTACTAATTATGTTTAAAATTATATCTTTTATTTCTTTCTTTTCGTTGACCCGATCTCTATTGTGCTTAAATTCAATTTTACATTTATTTCGGAAAATTCCAGTTTTTTTTATTATAATGTATTTTTCAAAAGCATGCTTAATTTTTGAATATAAATTCCGACTAATATTTCTTGCAATTCTTGTTGATTTACTTTTTAATTTTTGTTTTCCCTTTTTTAAAATATCTTTTTTTACGTTTTCTCTGGTATTAATATTGTCTAATAATTTTAATAATTCTGAATTTAGATTGGTGAGTTTTGTTTTTAACTCTTTATCTAATTCAGATTTTATTTCTAAAATTGTATTTTCTTTTATAGATTCATAATTTTCTTTAAGTTCCTTTAGCATATTGGTAAGATTAAGATACTGCATATTGGATTGAAATTTTTGACTCTCAATGTTCTCAAGTATTTTTTTGGCAGAATAGTTTTGTAGTCTATAAAAATTAAACTGGCCCCCAATCTCAGTCATTATTTTATTTACACTACTTGGGGGCTTAAGGTCTGTTTTATTAATTATTGCAATAACTTTTTTATTCTCGACAAATCCATTATTTAGGAATTCTATATCTTTATTAGTAATTCCTTTTTCTACACTGATTACAATAATAAAAACATCAATTACTTTAATAAATTTTTTTAAATGGTTATTATCTTTATCTTTTATCGAATTATATCCTGGTGTATCAAAAATTTCAAATTGTTTAAGTTTTTTATTAGGATAAAATATTTCGAAATGATCTATTTTTTTATTCTGACTGCCATTTTTGTTAATATGACTAGAAAGCTTATCGTATGTTTCCTGGTTTATATATTTTTTCTTACTATCTTTTACAGCAACAAATTTTTTCTCTTTTCCATACTTTAATTTTGAAATTATAGAAGTAGTTGGATTAATATTAGTACCTAAAATTTCATCTCCTATTAGACTATTTATTAATGAAGATTTACCAGCACTAAACTCTCCTACTATACCTATTCTTAAAGGAATACCTCTCTTTTTCATCTGATTATATTCATTTAATAATTTTTTATATCTACGGATTAATTTATCTAAAAAATTTAATTCAATCCTTTTGGGTAAATTATAATTTTTACTGTAGTTTTTAAATTTTGTTAATAATTCTAATATTTTATCAAAATCATATATATTATTGGAATTTACTTTTTTATTCATACTTTTCTTCTCGATTTGCAAAATGATTCAGGTTGAACTATTATAAATTTTATTTCAAGTCACTAAGTATATCTGAAGTCATAGAGATATATTCTTTAACTCACCCAAATTTTTATCTATTTCTTTTGCCTTTTGGTCTACTTTTATAGACTTTTCATCTCTTTGTTGTCTAAGTTTCTCTAAAGAGTTGTTAATATCTTCAAGTCTTGTTAAATATCTTTCTTCTATTAATTCATTAACGTCATTATCAATTATTTTGAAAATATATTCAATTTTATTGGATATTCGATTTTGTAGAGAATTTCTAATTTTACCTTTTATTGCCAATGGTAAAATTAAATTATTTGTTAATTTACCTACTATGTCATTTTTTTCAATAAAATTTGCTATAGCATTTTTGATCTTTTTCGCTTTTTCAGCCCCGTCTTTATTCTCACCTTCCTTTACATCCTCTTTATCGGAATTAGAAGAAATGTTAGTTAACAACGTACCGACTCCTCCTCCAATGGCTTCCCCTGCTTCTAATGCTGCACTAGAACCAGGTATTAACAACCATAGTATTAAGAATGTGGCAACTTTGGAAGAATATTTTGCAATCTGGATAATAGATTGAGTTTCATTTGATAGGCTTAATTTTATTATTTTTCCAATATTACCATCAATCGTTTTAAATTCTATTTCTATTAATTTTCTAAAACCATCTTCTATTTCCCTATTAATTTCGTTTATCATCATTTCCGTTTCTTTAAGAATATTTTGTTCTGTAGATATTTTTTGTGCTAGTATACCTGAGTATTCTTCTATAATTTTATTGGTTCCTAACTTTATATTAGATTTAATATTATCTACTTTATTTTTATAGGATATAATATCACTTTTTATTCCATCTATTTTAACCTGATTAATTCATGACGGATAAAATTTGCCTAAAATTATCATATATTTGAATGTTTCTCTGAGCAATTGATTACAAATATAGACAACAACAGATATCCAAAAGAATGTCGATTACAATATTGACTAAATATGC
>JAIPJV010000055.1 GCA_021734005.1 Fidelibacterota bacterium | reverse complement strand
ATTTTTCTGGCCATCAGATACATGGGAGTTGAAGCTCTCACCGTAGTCACATCAAAGGTTTCCAGAAAGTAGATCACATCAGAGATAGCATCCAGACCTTCCTGAATCGTATAATTCAATTCATGGTGAACAGTCCCTAGATAATCGGCAACCTCTTTGGCTGCTTTTAGATCAGGTGAGCCTTCCAATCCAATTGAAAAGGAGTGCAAACGCGGCCACCAGGCGGCTGTTCTACCATGCTCTTCAATCCGCTTGGGTGCGTATTGATTGGCAATTGCTGCTACAATCGAGGAATCCAAACCACCCGACAAAAGCACAGCATAAGGAACATCTGACATTAAATGAGAACGCACAGATTCTTCCAGAGCATGGCGTAATTCAGCAATATCAGAACTATTATCTTTGATATTTGCAAAATCCATCCAATCACGCCTATAATATGGTTTCGGTTCTTTCCCATTGCTGACTAAATAATGTCCCGGCGGGAATTGTGAAATCGTGATACATTCATTTTCAATTGCTTTCAGCTCCGATGATACATAAAAATTACCATCCTGATCATGACCAGTGTAAAGAGGATTGATTCCCATGTGATCCCGGGCAATTAAATAGCGGTCTTTTTCATTATCATATAAAATAAAGGCAAACATTCCCTGCAATTCATCAAGAAAATCAATTCCCCTCTCCTCATATAAGGCCAAAATTACTTCGCAATCGGATTCTGTTTGAAACTCATAATCGGTGGTGATCGTTTTTCTTAACTCCTGATGGTTGTATATTTCGCCATTGACAGCCAGAGCATGAGTTTTATCTTTATTATAAAGCGGTTGGCCACCTGAGATAAGATCTACAATCGCCAGACGCTCATGAGCCAGAATGGCATTTTCACCTGTATAGATTCCGGACCAATCCGGCCCGCGATGGCGTTGTAATTTGGTTTGCTTGAGAGCCTGCTTTCGCAGATCATCTTTATCTGTTTTTATATCTAATATTCCTAATATTCCGCACATATTTTACTTTCTTTTTTTTGTAAAAATTATATAAATTTCTCTGCTAATATTTACTAATAGCCCCTAAACATCAAAAATTTAGAGGCTTGAAAATACAACTTACCTTAATTTTGAAATTCTTCCTTATGTAAAATTAAAAAAAGAAGGAGAGAGAAGAAGGAAGGAGGGGAATTTCTTCTCTCCCGCTTTTAATTTATATCATGAAAAGCATTTCTGAATACTTAGGCAAAGGCCATTCTTCAGCAGGAAGTAATTCTTCCAGTTCATCAACCGGTTCCCTTACTTTTTCCAGCTGGGGCACAATCTCATCGGAGTAATATTTAGCAGCCTCAGATAGATCATCTTTAGCCTCGGCATTTTCCATTTTTTCTTCTAACTCAGCCACACTTGCTCTGATATTCTTGATCAATTCGCTAATCTGCTCCAGAAGATGTTTGGCATCCTGACCTGTATCAATGTCAAAATCCTTCATTAGCATGCTGGCTTTTTGGACATTTTCAATAAGTCCAGTTTGATAATCAATAGCAGTCGGAATAATCTCAGTTCGAACCAGATTGATCAGCGTTTTACCCTCAATTTCCAGTTCTGTAATATATTTTTCCTGTTTAGTATTGTATAAAGACTCAAGTTCGATTCTATCAAAGACTTTCCTATCTTTCAGCATTTTTACATTTTTCTTATCAAGAATTGCATCATAGGCATAGCCACTTGTTTTAAGATTTGGCAGACCGCGCTTTTCGGCTTCCTCAACCCATTCTTCACTATAGTTGTCACCTTCAAAACGGATAGGTTCGGTTTCAATGATATATTTTTTGAGTACTTTAAGTACGGCCTGATCAAAGTCCTCTTCTTTTTTCTTCTCTTTTTCTATATCATTTGCCATAACGCTGAGTGATTCAGAAACTGCTGCACTCAAAATTGTGTTAGTGAGAGAAACTGAGGCATTGGAGCCGGGAGCCCGAAATTCAAATTTATTCCCGGTAAAAGCAAAAGGCGAAGTTCTATTTCTGTCAGTATTATCTTTGAGAATCGAAGGAAGTTTGTTGATGCCAAGATCAATGACAAAATCCTGTGACGATTTGAAATCTTTACCTTCTTTAATATGGTTGAGTATGCTATCCAGATGTTCTCCCAAAAACACCGACATAATTGCCGGGGGCGCTTCATTAGCACCGAGACGGTGGTCATTACTGGAGGAGGCCACTGTGGCTCGCAAAATATCACCATATTTATATACAGCCCGCAATGTAGCGACCAGAAAAACAAGAAATTGCAGATTTTCTTCAGGAGTTTCGCCAGGGTCAAGCAGATTGTTACCATCAACATCCTGAATTGACCAGTTATTATGCTTACCACTTCCATTGATACCTTCAAAAGGTTTCTCATGCATTAAAGCAGCCAGACCTTTGCGGTCAGCGACTTCTTTGATAACCTGCATCATTAACTGATTTCGATCAGCGCCAATGTTGGCTTCGGCATAGATAGGAGCGATTTCAAACTGCTGCGGTGCTACTTCATTATGACGGGTTTTGGCAGGAATTCCCAGCTTGTAAAGTTCCTCTTCAACATCCTGCATAAAACCAAGAACCCGCTCTTTAATTGTACCAAAATAATGGTCATCCAATTCCTGACCTTTGGGCGGAACAGCACCAAAAAGAGTTCGGCCTGTCAATTGCAAATCAGGACGCAGAGCATAAAAAGATTTATCAATTAGAAAATATTCCTGTTCAGTTCCGATCGTAATTTTGACGCGAGTGGATTGATTGCCAAACATATTCAGGATGCGGGAGGCCGATTTATTAATATCCTCCATGGCTCTCAGCAAAGGTGTTTTTTTATCCAGAGCTTCGCCATTGTAACTGATAAATACAGAAGGAATACACAAAATCCCGCCATTGGGACCTTCCTTAATAAAAGCCGGACTGGATGGATCCCAGGCTGTATAACCCCGGGCTTCAAATGTTGAACGTCTTCCACCATGGGGAAAGGACGAGGCATCCGGTTCACCCTGTACCAGCTGTTCGGGCCGAAAGCGCTCGACCACAAAACCATCATTGTCGATTTCCAGAAAAGCATCATGTTTTTCTGCTGTCGATCCGGTCAAAGGCTGAAACCAATGGGTAAAGTGAGTAACACCTTTTTCAGTCGCCCATTCTTTGAGAGCGTGAGCCACGGATTTGGCTATACTCATATCCAGTTTTTTGCCCTCCAGGATAGTCTGTTTCAATTTCTTATAAACATCTTTGGGCAATTTTTCACGCATTATCTGATTATTAAAGGAATTAATACCGAACTTCTTTATTTTTTTACCATTGAGCTTTTCCTTGATACCAGTCGATTTTTCAGCAACTTTGAGCAAAACATCTTTTCTTAACTTTGTTTGTGTCATTACTTTCCTTTCATTTTTTGATTAACGCTCACATGTAGTTTCAATGATTGTGCCAGTAATTTTACATTAATTGATTTTTTTTCATATTGTATTGTTTTATAGAGTATTACAAAATATTTTTTTTGATAATGGTCAAAAGCTGTCAGTTTTCTATCCTACATTTTTGTAACATTCATTATCTATTCCACATTTTTGTGGCAAATTGTTCTCGCGGTAACAGGTCAAAATTCAGGTGGCGAAAAATGCTTGAGATTGGATAATTGGACCTGTGGATTAATGGATTTCATGGATGGATGAGTGGAAAGGGTGAGGATGGTTTATAAGAATTAGTTCAAGAACACCATTAGTATTTATTAGACAAAAAAAGGGGGATAAAATTTTGGATGCATTTTTTTTGAATCAGAAAACTTCCCTATTTTTTTTAATGGTATAGTTCTTTTACAAGGCCTTTTAAGCCCGTTTATAACATGTCTGATTTGAATAACAAATATCTTTATAAGAAAATATGCTGCAAAATTAAATTCACATTTTCTAAGGGGAATTTGTTAAATAAAAACCTAAAAAATGCCAATAGCACAATTAATCCAAATATCACTCAACAAAATAATTCAAGATTTCATTCTTCAGTATCAAATATTTATACAGGAGTAACCAAGATTATTAATATTCCAGTTTGGCGGCTTATCCTCCTCGAGCCCGATATATTCTACTACAATTTTGAAATATAAGCCACATATATTACATTTTTGTAATGCTGCTAAAATGCTTTTTAAATTTTTTATTTGTCAGTGTTTCATAATAAATTTAGTCAAGTTGGATTACTTAAAAAAGGAGTTTCAGCCTAATGTCCATTACCCAAAATATAAACAAGATCAGGAATGAGATCCCCAATCATGTTCGCATTCTGGCAGCTGCCAAGACTCGAACTGCCGAAGAGATTCGAGAGACAGTAGAGGTCGGCGTCAGCATAATTGGAGAAAATTACATTCAGGAACTGCAAGATCGCTACACTGCCCTTGAAGACCTTACCACTGATCTGGAATGGCATATGATCGGCCATCTTCAGACAAATAAGATCAATAAGGCTTTGCGGTATTGTTCCTGTATTCAAACTGTAGAATCGAAGAAGAAAGCCCGGGCAATTAACAAACGAGTTCCCAAGGCTAACCGGGAGTCTATCTCAGTTCTGATTGAAGTCAATATTGGAAATGAAGAGTCCAAATTTGGTATTGAGCCCGATTTTGATAAGATTGCAGAATTAGCAAAATATATTGACGAGCTAGAGCACCTCCATCTGGAAGGCTTAATGACAATAGAGCCTTATGGAAAAGACCCCGCTGAAATACGTCCCTATTTCAAAAAGATGAAAAATTTTTACGACAATTTACAGGGAACTGAACTCCCTAACTCTGATATAAAAACATTATCCATGGGTATTTCCAATAGCTACAAAATAGCCATAGAAGAAGGCGGCAATATGATTCGCCCGGGAACGGCCATTTATGGGCCGCGGGATTACTCCTGACAATAAGGAAAAATACATGCCAAAAAATATATTTATCGCAGCAACAGGCAAGGATATAGGTAAATCGACAATCTCTTTCGCCCTTATCGACAAATACCGGGAAGCCGGTTATGAAGTTGGTTTCATGAAGCCTCTTGGTCAGCGCTGGATTGATTCTCCGTGGGGCCGGGTAGAGGAAGATGTTGTTCTGATGAAAAAAATATTTGACCTGCCCGAAGACCCCCGTGATATGAATCCTATTGTAGTCAAAAAAGGATTCACTGAAGAATATCTATCCAAAATGATCCGGCCTGATTTAAAATCAAAAATTATCAGTGGATATCAGGCCGTTGCTGAGGATAAAGATTATGTTATCATAGAAGGGACAGGTCACTCAGGTGTAGGCTCGGTTCTTGACAAATCCAACGCTGAAGTGGCCCGTCTTTTAAATGCTCAGATAGTGCTCGTAGTTGACGGTGGCATTGGCAGTTCTATTGACAAACTCGAACTCAATCGTACTTTTTTTGAAGCTTCTGGCCTGCAGGTAAGCGGGGTAATTGTCAACAAAGTTCTGGAAAGTAAAGCCTCAAAAGTTGAACATTATATCAAAAAATATTGCGACTCAAAAAACTTGCACTATTATGGTCTGATTCCCTACTCACCTATTTTAAGTAATCCCACTCTGGGGCAGGTTATTGAAGAAATTGAGCCGGAGATCATCCATGAAACAGGAGAAAGAAAAACGGTCATAGATAATTTTGTTGTGGGTGCTTCTACAACTGCTGAGTTTATGGAATTCATGCAGGAAAAGAGTGGTAATATTCTGCTGGTATTTCCGGCTGTGCGTCTTGATCTTATTATGGCCATACCAAATTTAGTCAACTTTACTCAATCCAAAGACCTGCGAATTCATACTGTGCTGTTTTCCGGGAAGCACCGGCCCTCCAAGGGAGCAGTGCGGACACTGATCAACCACGATGTTAATGTGCTCTGGGAAGGTGGAGAGACTTTCACAGTTATCTCAGAATTGTCTTCAATTTCTATAAAGACCCGGGCTGAAGATAGTAGTAAGATAGAAGAGATTCGAGAACGGGTTAAAGACGGGATTGATTTTGACCTGGTTGATAGTAACATTAAACCAGCCAAACCTCAAATTCCTGTTATGGTCACTATCAAAAAGCAGATGGGTAAAATCTGGGCGAAAATTTTGCACCGATTCCGCAAAATCAAACAATTTTTTCAGAAGTATAAAAAATAGTACCATTTACTTAAACGGCAAGATAGTTAGTTCTTTAGTGGCTACGTTTGGCAATCACAAAAGTTGTGATGTAGCCCTCTTTGTCTCTGGTTTCAGTATCTACAGCTCTTATTCGAGCAATGTATCGTCCTACCCGGGCCTTGCCACCAAATTTGCTGTCACCATTCCAGTGGATAACTCCCTCTTTTGAAGATTCCAGGCGATAGGCAGGCTGGGCGATCATTCTGCCAGTTAGGTCATAGATTGTTAGGGTTACATTGGCAGAAGCAAAAGAGAGCCGATAATAAAATCCAATTTTATCATCGACGCCATCTCCATCCGGACTAAAGGCCTCTGGTTCGGCTCGAAACCCGGGTTTTTTGGCCAGGTTATTAACTCTGACACTGTTTTCATAACCCGGAGTTCCACCTTTTTTGGCAGTAGATGAACGCCAATTGTTAGACAAACTGGGGTTTTCCAAAAATACTTTCTCCTGAGAAATGCCTTCTTCAAGATTCCAGGTGGCGAAGTATTCAAGACTGTCGATGACCTGACCACGGGGATCAATAAGAAGAATGCGATCTTCATCATTATTTAAATTAGGAAAATCATTCAGCACACCAAAATTTGAATTCTGAATTGTTGGATATTCCATTATCGAACTATCTTCAGCAATGGCAAAATATCCTTTCCCGGCAATATTCCAGTTTTTGGGTAACTTATGCCGCTCAGCAGTATTGGCATCAGTAATACTCCACCCAGATAGATCAACGGGACTGCTGGTAAAATTGTAGATCTCTACAAATTCAGTGATCGGTGTACCTTCCTCATAAGTTGTAAAAGGAATAGCCATAAATTCTGAGATTACCAATTCGCCAGGCAGATAGGAGACATAGATCTCAAATTGACGATAATTATTATTTCTATTGAGATCCGGTTGCCATACAATCGAAGCCTGGAGATGTGTATATCCTCTTTTAAAGGGGCCCAGACCAAGATCAATCTGTTTGCTTTGACCTGTCTGAATGGAAGGAATATCAGCTTCCCGAATAACATTATCCAGAGAATCTGTGATTCGCAATTTGGCACCTTCAACCTGTTTACGGCCCTGATTGATAAATGTAAATGTGGCTGGAAAAGTATCATTTGTATCTCCAGCTTCTGTATAGACCAGACTATCGATTCCCAGATCGTATTCCAGAGGTGAAATACTGTTGAAATGACCGGGAGTAGCGCCTTTATCTGCTACAGATTTTTTCCAGGAATTGGGATCAGCAGAATTATATTCAGGCAGATATTTCTCCATAGAAATCCCGCGTTTCATATCCCAGCTTTCATCATAAAAGAGAGAGTCAATGGTTTTTCCCGCCAGATCAATAAAACCGAGCGTATCAGAGACATTGGTCAAGCGAGGAAAGTCTGAGGAAACAAGTATATTCATGTCAGCCGATCCAAAATAATCGTAAAAGGCACTGTCGCCCGCCATTATCAAGTATTCGCCAGGTTCCACCTCAACCTCTTTATCAATTTTCCAGCCAAACCAGCCATTCTGAAAAATCCAATCAATGATATTTATAGTTTGGGAAGAGCGGTTATAAAATTCTACAAACTCAACCTGATTGTCACCCGGATTGGTCATGAATTCATTGAGTACGAGTGACCGAGCTGGATAGCTGACATTCAAATCTGTATCCAGACGATTATTATGAGGGTTGTAATCTTTTTCTGCCTTTACGATAACAATGTAATGGTCTTTGCCCGATTCTCCGCTGAAGATTTTTCCATCCACAATGCGGCTGGAATCAGGTTGCAAAGCAGGAATATTCCGCAATTCCCAGACCTTTTCTTCTTCACAGGGCAGGCTATCTCTGTTTTCATCTTTATACATAACAATATCATAAATTGTCGAAGGATTGATGCCCTTATTGTCGACTTTAACTTGAAAATTTAACAGCTGACCGGACTCCACGTTCTTTTGATTGAACTGAAAGCCTTCTTTATCAAGAGCAAGGTCATAGTCAAATTTTAATATGGAATTGTCCCGCCCGGGAGTAGCGCCCAGCGAATCCTGAGAGCTGCCCCAGTTACTTTCATTCAAGGCTTCAACATAGGGATTTCTACGCTCCAGAGATATACTCTCTGCTCCGCCCCAGTCACTTTTATAAATAATATGATCCAGACGATGTTCAACAGCATCACGAATTAGAATATTATCCGAAGTATTATTTAGAGAAGGGAATTCAGCAGATAGAATCACCCGGCCATCAAAATCAGGATAGGTCTGAAAGAATTCAGAATTTGACGCCAGCACAGCATAATCTCCAGGCTCAAGTGTGTAAGCAGAATCAGTAATTTCAGCCCAACTTTTTGTTGCATCACTGAAACTCCAGTCCTGCAAATTGACAGTGGTTTTAGTTGCGTTGAAAAGCTCGACCCATTCGGCTTCACCAGAAGCAGGCGCATACATAATCTCATTAATGACTACTGCTGACTTTTGATAACCTATGGCCAGTTTTCCTGAATAGCTATTATTGTCCAGCGATTGATCTAGATCATGAATCACAGAAGCTGTATAATAATGAATACCTCCGGGAATGCCAGAGATTTGGAATTCGGCCACTGCTGAGGATTCTGATTCTACACTAATATTTTGCTCAATTTCGTTCTGATAGATACAGTCTGATAGAGAATCGGTTTGATAGAGATTGATCAAAACTTTATAATCGGAAATACTTTCAATACCCGAATTGTAAACCCGCACTTTGACCCGGGCTGTATCCTGATCAAGAACAGGACTATTATCAATCCAGACTGAGTCGATAGTTAGATCGTGGCGTTGCATGGCTACTGAATTCATATATCCGGGAGTTGCCCCCTGCTCTGCTTTGGACAATGACCAATTATCAGCAGAATTGGAATACTTTTCCGGGCTGTGTCTCTCTATTGATCGGCCTTTATCAAGCCCCCATTCACTTGTATAGAGCAGAGAATCAATATAATTGCCATCAGGCCCGATCAGAGCCAGAGAATCCTCACTATTATTCAAAGTGGGAAATGTGCTGGCGATCATCAACTTTCCGGAAAAATCAGGATATTCATCCAGGAATGATGCGTCAGCACTGATTACCATATATTCTCCTGAATCCAGGAAGGCAATTTGCCGGGTTATATAATTGAGACTGTTTTGGGAATCCTTAAACAGCCAGTCCGACATATTTACTGTCGTATCGCTTACATTACGAATTTCAAACCATTCCGGTGATCCAGAAACCGGATTGTACATAATTTCATTGATCAAAACAGATTTGGCAGGATAACCTGCTACAACCTGGCGGATGACCTGGTCGTTTTGATTGTTCTGATCTTGAGGAGAAAGGATAGAGATTTGCAGATATCCACTTCCACCAGTCTTCAATTCCCAGGCAAGAGTATCCTTTATAATGGCGCCAGAAAAAAGTGTATCAATATATTTTTTTGTTACAATAGGCTCTTGCAGGCTCAAGGAATCCGGAATTTGATGGTAACGGAGTTCAACTGTAAGGCTGTCCAGAGGTTCAAGACCAGAATTTTTCACTACAAATTCAGCAAAAACAGAATCGCCTGCAAAGACATGGTCAGGGAATACCCGCAGACTATCATAAACAATTTTCAAGTCATAATCCTGCACCATTATCGAATTTTTCCTGCCGGGTGAAGCACCTT
>JAIPJV010000054.1 GCA_021734005.1 Fidelibacterota bacterium | reverse complement strand
AGGTAAAAGAGAGGTCGGTTTTATTGAAAATGGAGTGATATTTTTGAGAAAGATCCTTAATCTCTCTTTCATTCTGTTTAATGGTAAAAGTCCCAGTAAGAATGATATGTTCCTCGGTTAATTCTCTTTCCTTGATAAATTCCTGTATTTCACGGATTCTGACTTTGTAATTTTTAGAATCAAGGCTGGTAGTTATAACGTGGAGTTCAATATCTTCATAACCAATTATTACATAGAGGAAAGCATTTTTATCATTGTTTTTTTCTTGAAAAAGTATGTTTTGAGCAAATTTTATAGGAAATCTGGTGAAGATGGCATTTCCGCTCCAACCTTCATCAGCTGGATTGGCTTTGCCGTAACTATAAGGCATATCAATTGCTTCTCGTATTTTGCGGGGCTGGTTAATATATCCTGAAGTTTTAGTTCCCTGATCAATAGAATTAAGACAGACAATATCTGGTTTCTCTTCGAGTATTAAGCTTTCTACATTGTGCAGATTTAATTCCTGACCTGGGTTCAAGCCGTGATCGATATTGTACTGGAGAACTTTTACATGGCCGGGATAAATGAAAACTTTTTCCTGACCGGAATTGTCCTCACTCATTCCCCAGTAAATTCCAACTCCCGCACTTATTGCGATCAAAGCAAGAATAATTGAGATTAAAACCGATTTTTTCAAAATTAACTCCATTCTATTTTTTAAATCCAGTAGAAATTTGGATTATCAGGATAATAGCATTCCTTTATAGTTTTTAATTGGTCTTTATTACCAGTTTGTGATAAACTGGATTTTTCCACTCCTGCATCAATTTATGAAAGTCATCATATTCCGACGGAGTAAAATAGGTTTTTGTAATGTTTAACTGCCTTTTGATCTCGACTTTTGATCCTTTCTGCTGAAAGGAAATAGTAATCGAGCCAGCTTCATTTTCTAATTTTCTGTCAATATCAGGAATAATAGCCTGGTATTGATCCGGTATTGTGACCTCAGCAGTCATATTCTGAGAAAAATCGGTATCAAGTTGCAATGGTGTATTCCGCTGAACTTTTCCAAAATTACCATCAATCACAGAATTGTTGAATTCCGGTAGGTCAATTCTCAAATAATTATCATCACTTTCCAGTTCTTTCTCTTCAATTTTGTAGCTGCATTTACTCATTTCAGGAGATAGAGTTTTTGTTTCGGTTTCTTTAATTCCCAGATCGCCTAATTTTCCGGCCACAATGTAATTGAAATCATCATTCTGGTATAATTGGTAAAAAGGATTGAAATATCCGCGAACACAAACAACGCCCTGACCGGAAATTTTACTATTTTCATCAATATTCAGATCCAGATTAATATATTGACTATTTTTACTGTCCAGGGAATCAATACGAGAAGCGGCTTCATATTTTTTGCCGACAGGCAATTTGTAATGATCCTTTAGCTGATATACCTGATTATTTTTTTGGTAGCCGTTAACTGTCAAATATTCCCATTTTTGCTGACATTTATACTGTACAGCCACATTACCAAACTGCATTAATCCGGGCACAGATTCAGCAAAAATATTATCAGATGACAATAACACAGGTTCAGCATTGATTCCAATTTCCCGTAAAAAGGCTGCCAGTAAAAATGCTTTATCAAGAGGATTGCCTGTATTGTGATTCCAGGTTTCAGAAACTGGTTTGGATCTGTAACCTGTATAAGCAGGATCAAATCCGGCATTTCCCAATTCTGAATTTACTATTTCCTGAAGTTTAAATACTTTGCTTTTTCTGTCCTGAATGTCCTTTATTTGAGATTGCATATATTCTTGCATAGAAGCGGTTAGTTTTAACTTTTTATCCAGATCTTCAGTCATCCAGTTGTGAACATCTGACCATGATTTCAGAGTAGAGAAGACAAGATAGGGCCTATATTTCTTATAATCCGGGGGCATAGTTTCCTGTGGCTGGGCTGCAAGATTTTGAAAAGTCCAGGTGTAAATCTTATTTCCATTTTTATTTTCGACTGTAGGCTCTACTTCAGAATTGAAGAGTTTGTATTGTAGATTTAGGTTTTCAGGTGTAATGACCTGAACAGTTTTCTGATTGATAGGAAAGCGGGAAGCCATTGTTGCTGAGCCCATTAAACCGGGTAAAAAATCGGATTGACTGGTCAATTTGTAAGCAAAGTTGACCTGGCAGCCACGTTCTACACCGGTATGAGAAACAACCATTCTGCGAAGATGGGAATACTGAGGAGCGCCAACAGCGCCGTCGATCATGACTTCATTGAATCCCCGTTTGGGAGTAGTATTTTTTGTGCCATCTTTCATAATAGTAGTGGCTTCTGTGATTTCCAGCTCCTGATAATCAGGATTGTAAACTACAGATTGATCAGGGAAATGGCCGGTGGTAGTTAGAAAAGTGTTTAATTGAGCCTGATGTTCATAGGTTTGGATTATTCGCCCGTCTTCAGTTATCTGATATTTTTCAGTAATATTTTTATAAACTGCATCCGGTTCAGCAGCAAAAGCTAAAATAGAAAGTAAAAGTGTAAATATTATTGCTGATTTGAATTTATTATTCATGATCTATCTCCTTATTTTACAAGAACTAGGGGAGTTTTAGCAACTTTCTGAAATGGTTCTACAGCGGATTTAAAAGCTGTCCATTCATCGGCTTTATAGCGCCTTTTCTTTAAGACCAGTTTTTCGGAAAATTTGATCTTGCCCCAGCCCTTTTCATAATTGGCTTCAAAGCCTGCACTGGGATTATCAACTTTTTCCCATTCCGGCAGATCAACTGGTTTGTATCCGCCCGGTAGATCGATTTCGCCTGTAAATTCCAGCAAGCGGGATGAACCAATCCGGAAATCATAGTTTCTGTTTTCAATACCAACGTTCATGAAATAAATGCTATTGAGATAATTATGCTGGAAAATACAACTGGCAATTGCCGGAGTGAAATGAATTTCGCCATTACTGACCAGGGCATATTCAGGAACTTTGTATTCCAATTCAATATGCATAGGTTGAGAAAGATCATAGGGATCAGTGTATTCAAGGTCTTCGATTTTAATTTTTGGTGAAATGGTGTAGGCCAATTCTTCAAAAACGCCCTGCCATTCTCTTCTAGTATGGCCGCGTAGAATTCTACGGAAGCGGGCGCCTGATTGCTTATCAGCTTCGATAGTTAGTGTACCTTCCAAAGTGCCATTCTCATGGAGTTTGGATTTGCTGTCAACTCTGTAATAATGGTTTTCTGGTGGCGAAATAGGAGTTGTATTGAGACCGGCGCCTTCGGGAATTCCCATCAAATATTGCTGCTGTTGTTCAGCACTCGACCATAATTCGCGCACACCGGGAACCCAGGTGGGATCCAGTAATTTCCATTTTCCATCATATTTGATAAGAGTTACAGAATGGTTGAACTGATCAGCGGGAATTCTATCAATCCGGGAGCGGGCCATTGTCATAGCAGCATAGGACTCAAAACCTGCTGCCCGCAGCATTGTGACCAGCATTCCGGCTTTGTCTTTGCAAACTCCAGCCCGGTCGTCAAAAGTCATCTGGCCTTTGTGAAGAGTGTAGCCTTCGCCTTCTCCCATAGACAAACCGCAATAGCGTATGTTTTCTGCAACCCAGTGGGTCAACTTTTTGATCTCTTCCATTTTGGTTTCGGAGTCAGCAATGATTTCTTCTGTCTTTTCTTTGATCTCGGGAGTGACTTCAAAACTGCCGTAATCATGGTTGACAGAATAAAACCAGTGGGCTTTGGCTTCCCAGTCTTCAGCTGTGGATATGAGTAGTTTGGTTTCTACGTCCTTGGGAGAAACCATATAAGGTTCACGCTGCATAGGCTTTATATCTTTCTTTGTCCAGCTGTAAAATAATTTGTCTTTCTGAAAAAGAGCGGTGGCCTGGAGTTCGCCATTATAGACTTCATATTGAATAGGTTTGTCTTTCGGCAAAGTCACTTGATAATATTTTTCTAAAACAGGATCCTGAGAATAAAAAGTTACAATATCATAAAAATGACCTTCCATGGGCGGGACAAATTTTTCTTCATCCTCATTGGCAAGAAGAGCATAGGTAAATCCCTTGCGAAATTTTTTGATCTCCACGGCATCACCAGGCTCAAGGCGACCAAAAGCAGCCATCTTTTTTCGTGCGCCCCAGTAGATCATATGAGCAGGTGCTGGATAATCGTAAATATCATCAGAATTTAATTCTATGACCTGACCATCTTTTTTATAAATGCGGGCTTCTTTGATTTCAATAAAAGCCGACAAAGTATCATAACGAAAAGCCATTGTACGCAATTGTTTGGCTCCCCGGGAAGTAAGTACTTTGATCAATTTATGCTCATTAACGTAACTCAGACCAGAGTCCATTACTTTGACTTTTGTGCTGTCAAAAATGGTCACTCTGTCCTGGCCGGGATAATCGCCAGAGCAACCGGCCTTTTCAATTTTGTCAGGAATGTTGTTTTGACCATAAACAAAGGCCAGTTGTAAAATCAATACTGTCAATAAGAGACGGGCAAGATTAGATGATTTTCCTCTCATGTGATTCTCCTCTCGTAAGATTGATAGAATAGTTTCATATTAAATTAAAATTTTGCAAGTCGCATATTGAAAATCAGAAGCCCAATTATTTACGGACCGGAATAGAAAAATAGATTTTATGCGAATTTACTGAATTTTCACCCACACATTGCGTGAACGAGGACCGTCGAATTCGCAGAAAAATATCCCCTGCCAGGTTCCCAGTTGCAAGGCACCATTTTCAATAATAACCTGAACTGTATTGCCAACCAGAGACGATTTAATGTGAGCGTCAGAATTTCCTTCCGCATGACTGTAATTTTCATTTTTTGGGATCATGCTCCGCAGTTTTTTTGTAATATCAGAGGCTACACTGGGATCAGCACTTTCATTGATTGTAATCGCTCCGGTTGTATGGGGACAATAAACAGTACAGATCCCACTTTCCACACCACTTTTATTGACCTGGGCTGTCACTTTTTGGGTGATATCGATAAGTTCATTTCTTGCTGATGTGCGAACATTAAATTTGTGCATATTACCTCCCGACTTGATTTCTAGTTCAGTGCGAAATTTAAATTTTTATAGCTAATAATAAAAGAAACCACTCAAAAAAGGTGGCTTCTCCCTTGAAAAATTCTCCAAAATAAATCCGGCTAGATCAGAAAATAATTGCAGTCTTATCTTTTCCGGCTTAATGGTTTTTATTGATCTCATAATTGAATCAGGTTTTTCTCTCCTTTTTCTTGGCAGAGGGAAACAGGACATTATTGAGAATCAGTCTATAGCCGGGGGAGTGTTTGTGCAATTCCAGACGTGTTTTAGGATCGCCAACATAATGTTTGTAATCTTCCGGATCATGTCCTCCCAGAAAAGTAAATGTGCCCTGACCATGATTTCCATGCAGATATTTGACCTGCTTGCCATCCTGAACATCTCCAAGAACTACAATTGATTCTTTTAACTTGTTGCGGAGAAATCCAGTAGTCTGCCCCATGAAACCTTTTACAATATTCTGATGATTTTGAGTGAGCATCGTAGGAACCGGGTCATATTTGGCAGAAAATTGAAATAAATTGAAATAATCAGCCATAGCACCCCGGGCAACAGGATTATTGCTAGGCGGGTAATCGATATCAGAAAACTCATATACCATTGGATTTGTATAAAGTTTAAAATCTTCGAAAGCCAGTGTATTGCTGTAATCCAGTTTTGAGTGTAGATTGGGATCGGGAGGATCACCGTCAAAAGGTGCGGCTACAATATCTAATCCCTGAGCTGCAAGAGCAATATCAAGAGCATCGGTTGCTGCACACATTGCAAAGAGGAAACCACCTTGATCAACATATTTTTTGATGCGGGCTGCTACTGTTTTTTTCTGTTCGGATACACTTTCGAAGCCTAATTCACGTGCCATGGCCTCGTATTTTTGCTTTTGGTCGCGATACCATTTATGATTTCTATAATTGCCGTAAAATTTACCATATTGTCCGGTAAAATCTTCATGATGGAGATGGAGCCAGTCATACTTACTCAATTCGCCATCCAGAACCTCTCGGTCCCAGACTTTATCATAATCGATCTCTGCATAAGTCAAAGCCATGGTCACAGCATCGTCCCAGGGCTGCTTGTTTGGTGGAGTATAGATGGCAATTTTGGCTGCTTTCTCCAGGATAGCAATGTCCATATTATTCTGTTCAATAGTAGAATAGATCTGCATAACTGAGGAATTACCCGGCTTTTCAAAACTGACTCCCCGCAATCTCATCTCATCGATGATTCCGCTGCGGGAATCGGTCAAAAATGAACCGCCCCGATAATTCAGCAGCCACTCCACATTTTGGCCTTGCTTGAGAATCCAGTACACAACGCCATAAGCCTTTAGATGGTCGGACTGAGTGCGATCCATGGGGATCAAAATTTTCGATGCCAGAACAGACTGGGCGAGAATCAGAATAGTTAATATAATGACAAATTTCTTTATTCTTTGCATAGACTTACTTCTCTATTTTTTTTGGGATAATTGTCTAAGTCGTCTGCGGGCTTTATCCACATTGATGTCCTGAGGATAACTGATTACCAGTTCCTGATACCACTTGCTGGCCATTTCCGCATCATTTTTGCGGTCACCGGCAATTTCAGCCAGCATGAAAATCGCATCACTTCTATAAATACTTGTGCTATCCATCTTTTCCACCAATACCTCAGCTTTTTGATAATTATCAAAATAAAGCTGCATCTGAACAGAGCGAAAAAGAGCCGGCTCCCGAATTGAACTTTGATAACTATCAAGAATATATTGGTAAATACTTCGAGCACGACCGAGCTGGTCCTGTTTCAATTTGATTTCTGCCCTTATAAAATCATCAAATCCTTTGGCTTCACGATATTTTTCCAGGAAGGAATACAACTCAAAGACATCATTGTAATAATCATTCTGAAAACCGAGTTCTCCGAGCGCCTGATTGGCAAGTGAATCAATTTTTGGATTCTCTGTATAGAGTTCAATCAGAAGTCGATCAGGCAATAACTTCTGCTGATAACGAGTGTTCAGCCGTGAATAAAGCTTGTTGATCTCCTGGCTGGCTTGATCCAATTCTCCCAGAGCAAGAAAGGTCTGCGCTAATCTTTGCGCACATTGAATGCGGAAGGGATATTTTTCAGATTGATTGTAGGCTGATCTAAAAAATTTCAAAGCAGAGTCAAAATCTCTGGTAGCCAGCAGTGACAGCTTACCGAGCCGAAAATTGACTTTGGCGGAAAAGCGGTGGTTATGGGATTGAGTTAGCAGGGAATCATAGATGGAAAAAGCCTCTTCGAGATAAACCAGATCTTTCTCGATTCCATAGTAATAATAACTGTTGAAGAAATAGTTATCAGGGTAAAAATAATTGAACAGATTGGTTTTCTGATTTTCAATTTTTTTCTCAGCAATATCAGCAAGACCGAGCAGAGCCTGATGATGGATAGATTGAAACTTATCATTCTTCATTATGCGATAATAATTTTTTTCAGCAAGGTCATATTTTTTTTCTGAGACAAGATTGTGGGTGAAATTTTTAATATGCTTGCCAGAATAACCGCTGGATTTTTCAATTTGAAAAGCAATCTGGCTAGCCCTATCAAAATTTTTATATTTGAAGTAGATCTTTTCTTTAATTTCCAGAAGTTTAACATTCCTGGAATCAGAAGGAATCTGTTTATTTAAAAAGGGCTCAATATCTGTCAATACGTGCGGCTCATCGGGAAACCGCAAAATTCTGCGCATTACATAATCATAATTTTTGTGAGATTGGGCATACTTTAAATATTCTTCCAGCGCCTTTTTGTATTGACCCTGACCGGTGTACAATTCTCCCATCTCAAGAGCCATTAGATTTTTGTCATTCTCACGCTGGCGCAAATTTTCTACTAGCTCCTGGCCTTTTTCATATTCTTGGAGTCGAAGATATTGGATGAATAACTTACGATACACTTTTTGAGAATGGCCAAACTGTTCCAGCACTTTATTCCAGTGCTGGAAAGCCTTCTTCTTTTCGCCCTGCTGATAATAGGCGACTCCTAGATTGAGCCAGGAATCCAGGTCTTGGGGATTATTATCGAGATGTTTTTGCAGAATCTGGCGCATAGAATCAAATTTTTCCATCTGAAAGAGGAGCCTGAGATAACGCTGTAAATATTTTTGTTTTTCAGGAGCCTGTTCATAAATATATTTGTAAACTTTGAGAGCCTCTTCTTTGCGGCCGGTATTTTCAAGATGGATAGCCATGCGATAACGTTTTTCCAGTTCCTTTTCGTCTGGATCAACTTTTTTCCAGTTTTGAGCCTGGATTGCTGAAACTGTCAGCAAAAAACTCAAAATTATTAACCAGATATGTTTATTTTTTGGAAACATTATTCCTGACTTTCCTTCTGGTTATTATTGCGGGATAATTCTTCAAAATAGAGGCGGATTAATTCTTCATATTCCCGGGAATAATTATTATTAAGAGCTTCTTCCAGTCTCTGTCTGAGATAGTTTTCCTTCTCACCAAGATCAGAAGGTAGTTGAGCAGGGCCGGTGTATTCCATATCCTCTCCGGTAGTACTTTTTCTTTCTTTTTTATAGCCTTGAGTGCGGAGAGATTTTTGGGCATCAAGCAGTCGGGTTAAAATACGATTCTGCCTATCCAGAGTCTTTTGAAGAACTTTATTGTTTTTTAAGTCCTCTATAACTTTTTCCATATCTTTGCCTGCACCATCCAGCTGCTTACCTCCGCCCTCTGATTTGCCCTGCATCTGTTCTTGAAGATTTTGGAGAGAATTCTGAATCTGCTGTTGTCGGGCGGCCAGTTGCTGAAGCATAGATTGCTGATTGCCCGGCATCGACATCTGAGGGCTGCCGCTTTGCTGCATTTGCTGGGTTTGTTGGTTGAGATTTTTTTGCTGATTGGCCATTTTTTGCAACTGTTTCATGTAATTCTCAAAACCACTGGAAGATCCGGAACTCTGTAAACTTTTCAAAGACGACATCAGCACTTTGCTGCCCATATTGAGGGAGCGCACAGCTTTTTCTCCCTTACCTGCTGCCTGACGCGGATTTCTGGCTTCCATATTATTGATAGAACTGCTCATATCGTTGTAAGATTGCCCCATGATCTGACTGACTTTTGCCGATAGTCCCATGGTTTGTTTGGAGAGTTCGCTCATCTGACCAAGGAGCTTATTTAAATTATCTCTCAATCTTTGCTGCTCAATAGCTTCATCCATAAGCCGGCTGCTATGAGCAGGAGTATTTTTAATGCGCTGATTCAGTTTTTCCTGCTCTTTAGAAAGATTCATAGAATTTTTGATTATTTTATGGAATTTGTTGGCAATTTCCTGCATACTTTTCTGTCGATAATCTTCCCGCATTTTTTCCATCATTTTCTGAAATTGCTGTAATTGCTGCTGGGTTAGTTCAGAATTTTTCTGAGCTTTCTGATTTTGGTCCTGTTTAATCTGCTTTTGAATAGATTCCATTTTGTCGGTCAGATTTTGCTGTTCCATTTGATCTAAAATATTTTCCATCTCCTTATCCGGCATTAAGGGCATATCTTTCAGATCCTGAGCAGTTCTTTTGAGAATATCTTTTGCTATTTCAGTATCGCGCTGGATTTCAGATTCCTGACGGGCTAATTTATCATTTTCCTGCCTTGAACGGGTTGCATTGGTATCCAGTTTTTCGCTCATTTCACTTTGCCGTTTGGTCAAATCCTGCATTCTTTTGACCAGCTCATCCATGGCCTGCTCAGCCTTGATCTTTTTGAAAAGTTCTAGCTGTCGATCCAATTCTTTTTCAAAATCGTCGCGATTTGTGCGAAATTTGTTGAGCGCCTGTTT
>JAIPJV010000053.1 GCA_021734005.1 Fidelibacterota bacterium | reverse complement strand
GAAGCAGATCCTGACTGGCAGAGCTATGCCTATGAAATACCGGGCTGGGGCTATGTTACCAGTTCTGAAGCTTCAGTGAAAAATATTAAAAATGCTCTACTCTATCATCCTGTTTCTGCATCCTATGAAGTTTATGAAAGTTTTTATCATTATAATGGCGGAGTTTATGAACCTTTTACTGGAGAGCATATTTCATTAGAGAATGATACTCTAGTTGGTGGCCATGCTATTTTATTAGTTGGCTGGGATGATACGGATTCATCCTGGATTTGTAAAAATAGCTGGGGAAAATATTGGCCTGATAGTGTTGATTTTGATAATGATGGCGTAATTGATTCCGGTTATTTCAAAATAAAATGGGGCACCTGCAACATCGGTGAATATATGCCTTTTATCTGGAATGACCAGACTCAACAGGGCAATATCGCCTTTGAACAAAATTCTATAAATACAACGGCCAAACAGGGCGAATCTGTCCAGGTCGATTTTACTCTTACAAATACTGGAGCAAAAACTGTGCATTTTGCTGCCACGGATTATGGATTTTACTTTCATCCTGATACCTTTAATGCCTATCAAGGAACGTCCTGGTGGTGCGGGGATCCGTCAATTATGGGTTATGAAAACAGAGTCTTGCAGTATTTATATATTGCGGGGTTGAATCTGACTGCTCTTACTGAACCTGTTCTAGAATTCAAAGCTAACTGGTCAATTGAGGATCCACCAGATACCAGCCTATACGGCTATGATGGCTGGGATGGCTGGAATGTCTGGGTAAGTACTGATGGAATCACTGATAGACAGGTGATAGAACCGAGTTCACCTCAATATGATTGTCAAAATTTATACAGTTTCTCAGATCCTGAGCAAGGTTGGGGATTGGGAGATAGTATTCCCGGTTGGGCTGGAAAAAGTCAGGGATGGCAGGATATAAAATTTGACCTAACAGACTATTCCACCCAAAATACTAATCTTGCTTTTGTATTTGCCTCTGATCGAGGTTACAGCACTCCTGATGATCCTTCATTGACTGGACTTTTTATCGACAATATCGTTGTTTATGATAATCAAAATCCTGAAGATACTCTCTATACTAACTATGGGAATGTTGATGTCAGGAGTTTACGAACAGGATATGGTGCCACTTCAAATTGGTTATCTTTGGAAAATAGCCCGGGGACAATAGAAGCAGGCGGAGATTATAATCTAACTATCAACTGTGATGCTGCCAATCTGACACCGGGAAATTATAGCAGCCAACTTAATATTGAACTCAGTGATGCCAGTAGCAGCGTCCAGGTTCTGCCTGTCAATTTTACTGTAACGGAAAATAATGAAAATATAATTAGTAATGATAAACCCGAAAATTTCACCCTTATGGGAAATTATCCCAATCCCTTTAATGCCAGTACAAAAATTAAATATTATTTACCTGAAGCCGGGAATGTAAAATTATTGATTTACAATCTGCAGGGCCAGAAAATCTATCAGGCTGAGGAACAATATAAAGGTAGTGGTTACAGAATGATGCACTGGAATGGAACCGATCTTAATGGACACAGCATAGGCACCGGAGTTTATATCTACAAAGTTCAGTTTGAAAATCAATCCTTTCAATCAGGCAAATTGCTTTTGATGAAATAATAGATTCGAAATTTAGGTGAGCAAAAATATAAGTTCAGGCTCTAGTCGTCCTGATCATGGGAATTACTTTTATATCTTTTAGGCCAAAAATGCTGGAGCCTGTCTTTGATGCGGGATTCCCGTCCCAATCGGGTTGGCTTGTAAAATTTTTGGGTTGGCATATCCTCGGGGAAATAGTGTTCATTGACAAAATGATCTTTATGGTCATGTGGATATTTATAATTTTTTCCGTACCCTTTTTTCTCCATGAGTTTTGTTGGAGCATTACGAAGATGGAGAGGGACATTGTGAGTACTATTTTTTTTGACTGCCTGTTTGGCTCTTTGGAGGGCCATGTAGGAAGCATTGCTTTTTGGTGAAGAGGCCAGGTAGGTTGTAACCTGAGATAAAATAATCTCGGCTTCCGGCATTCCAACGGAGTGAACAGCATTATAGCCATCCTGAGCGATCATCAAGGCTGAAGGATTGGCATTACCAATATCTTCACTTGCCAAAATAATTAAACGCCGGGCAATAAAAAGTGGATCCTCGCCTCCATCCAGCATAACGCACATCCAGTAAAGAGCAGCATCAGGATCGCTACCTCGCACACTTTTTATAAATGCAGAAATCGTATCATAATGATAATCAGCTTTTTTGTCATATAATCGGGTTCTATCCTGAAGCGCTTCCTTCAAAATCGCACGAGTTATCTGTATTTTGCCGTCTTTTTCATCAGCCATATCAATAGCTGTTTCCAGAGCATTCAATAATTTGCGGGCATCTCCGCCAATTGAATTAATCAAAAAGTTTCTGGAATCGTCTTTAAATTCAATATCCATTTCTTTAAGAATGGTATCATTATGAAGAGCATTATCAAGAATAGATTCCAGATCCTGATCGCTGAGAGAATCCAATCGCAAAACCCGACAGCGGGAGAGCAAAGGTGCGATAACTTCAAAAGAAGGATTCTCAGTAGTTGCTCCTATTAAAATGATATTACCATTTTCAACAGCACGGAGAAGCGCGTCCTGCTGGGCTTTATTAAAGCGGTGAATTTCATCGATAAATAATATGGTTGGCTCACCTCTCTGATGTCGATTTTTGCCTATTTTGATAACTTTGCGAACATCCTTGACTCCGGATGCCACAGCATTGAGTTGATAAAATTTGGCATCAGAATGGTTGGCAATTATTCGAGCCAGGGTGGTTTTGCCAGTTCCAGGAGGTCCCCATAGAATCATCGAAAAAATGCGACCGTGTTTAATACTTTTAGATAGAATCTTGCCCGGGCCTGCTATATTGGTTTGCCCAATGAATCCATCCAGAGTATTAGGACGAATTCTATCAGCCAGAGGCTTAAGTTCCTTTTGTTTTTCCTTATCTGAAAAAATATCAACTTTTTTATTCATAGAACAAAAGTTATTAGTGTTTAATTGTAAATGCAAGTTGGGTTAATTGGGCTGTAAAAAATTATACAAAAATTTCAAGCAGGATTATTTATATATTTTAAGCGAAAAACATACCATATATATTCTACATATAGAATAGTTGTTCAAAAATGCGTTATTAATTGTTGACAATATAAAATATATAATTTATATTAATGCGACTATTTAATATCCCGATTTCTTTGAGTTTGTAGAAAATTTTAGGTAAATTTGTCTCCGGTGTTAAGGTAAGTTTAATTAAAATAGGAGAAAGAGAAAATGGCAACAAAAATTGGAATCAATGGCTTCGGAAGAATCGGACGTGGTTTTTTGAGAATTCTGGAAGCCAGAGAAGAAACCGATCTTGAAGTCGTAGCAATCAATGATCTGGTTGGCGTTGATAATTTGGCCTATCTACTGAAATACGATTCTGTTCATGGCCGCTTTGACGGAACTGTCGAAGTTGACGGTAATGACATGATCGTTAATGGAAGAAAGATTGAAGTAACTTCCGAAACTGATCCTGCCAATTTAGGCTGGGATGAAAAAGATGTGGAAATTGTTATTGAATCTACCGGTGTTTTCAGAAAAAGAGATCAGATCGCCAAACATCTCGAAGCCGGTGCCAAAAGAGTTATCTTAACAGTACCTGCCAAAGACAAAATTGATGCTACAGTTGTTCTGGGCGTTAATGATGACGACCTTGATGCTGATGATGAAATCGTATCTAATGCTTCCTGTACAACAAACTGCCTGGCTCCTTTAGCCAAAGCATTGAATGATGAATTCGGTATTCAAAAAGGTCTAATAACCACAGTACACGGTTATACTGCAACTCAGGCTGTTCTTGATGCACCTGCCAGCAAAATTAGAAGAGGACGTACAGCTGCTGAGAATATTATTCCAACTACTACTGGTGCTGCTATCGCTACAACCAAAGTACTTCCTGAACTGGAAGGAAAGATTGATGGTAAAGCATTGCGTGTACCTGTACCTAATGGTTCCTGTGTTGACGGTGTTTTTCTACTTGATGTTGAAGAAACAACAGTAGAAGAAGTCAATGCTGCGCTCAAGAAAAAAGCTGAAGGCGAGATGAAAGGTATTCTTGGATATACAGAAGAAGAATTGGTCTCCCGTGATATCATGGGCCAAAAAGAATCATCTCTTATCGACGCTAAAGCTACACAAATGGTCAACAAGAATATGGTTAAGATCATTTCCTGGTATGATAATGAATATAGTTATACAAACCGGGTTATTGATCTTGCTGAAAGAATGGTTGACATGCTGTAAAAATATCAAAGTCAGGGTGTGGTTTCGGCCACACCCTTTTTTACTGTCTGACACCCTTTGTACACGTTCTCAAAGAAATCGGCCAAGCAAAGAAAGGGACTATAAGTGGAACAAATAAATTTTATCTTTGGTATTCATAATCATCAACCGACTGGCAACTTTGACTTTGTATTTGAATCAGCCTTTAATAAGAGCTATAAGCCTTTCATAGATACTCTGGAAAAATTTCCAGAAATTCATATTACGCTCCATTTCAGTGGTTGCCTGCTGGAATGGCTGGAAGATAATAAGCCTTCCTATATTGATAGAATTGCCCGTCTTGTTGAGAATGGAAATGTAGAAATTCTGTCAGGAGGCTTTTTTGAACCTGTTCTGGCAATGTTGCCTGACAGAGACAAAATCATTCAGATCGAAAAATTAAATCATTATATAGAAAAAAGATTTGGGTACAAACCCCGTGGTCTCTGGCTGACCGAAAGAGTTTGGGAACCAGGTTTGGCCAAACCTATTGCTCAGGCTGGTATAAAATATGTGACTGTTGACGATTATCATTTTCTTGGTGCTGGAATGCAGCAGGAGGAATTGGATGGGGCTTTTATTACAGAAGAACAGGGCTATCCGCTCTGGATATATCCAATTAACCAAAATCTGAGATATACCATACCTTTTGAAGATCCTCAGGATTCGATTAACTATCTTCGAAAATATGCTTCAGAAGATGAAAACAGATGTATTGTAATGGCCGATGACGGTGAAAAATTTGGCGTTTGGCCGGGAACTCATGATATTGTATTCAAAGAAAAATGGCTGGAGGAATTTTTTACAGCACTGCAGGATAATCAGGACTGGCTGAAAACTAAAACCTTTGCTGAATATTATGATAATCATGCTCCCAAGGGACGCATCTATCTGCCAACGGCTTCCTATTTTGAAATGAGCGAATGGTCATTGCCTGCTGAAGCAGGACAAAAATTTGAAGAATATGTTGATAAATTTGAAGATGAAGGTACTTTCGCAGATATAAAACCCTTTTTCAAAGGTGGTATGTGGAGAAATTTTCAGTACATTTATGATGAATCCAACTGGATGCAAAAGAAATATCTCCATCTTTCTAATAAACTGGAAGAACTTCGAGAAAAAAATCCTGAACTGGAAAATAATGAAAATTTCCAGAAGGCTCGTGAACATGTTTTAAGGGGAACCTGTAATTGTGCTTACTGGCATGGGCTTTTTGGTGGTTTATATTTACCCCATCTTAGACATGCTATTTACAGTGAATTGATCAAGGCCGCAAGAATCATTGATCAGGAATTGGATGAAAAAAAATTTAGAATAGAGACTACCGACCTTGACCGGGATGGACGCGATGAAATTTTGGTCACCAATACTGCTCAAGAACTATTTTTTGTTGTCCGTCCTCATGATGGAGGCTACATTGAAGAATTTGATCTGACTGACAAATCATATAACGTCCTCAATACTTTGCGCCGTTATAAAGAAGGCTATCACAATAAAGTCAAAAAAGCAACAACTGAGACCAACAAAGGCGCCAGTATTCACGATTCAATTAGAGCAAAAGAAGAGGGGCTGGAAAAACTTCTAAATTACGATAATCAACCGCGCAAAACTCTGCACGACCATTTTATTTCAAGATCAGTGACATTGGAACAGTTTCAGAAGGGCAATTATTTCGAGGAAAGCGATTTTCTTAAGGCCAATTATGATTATGAAATTGACAAAAGACGCCGCAGTATTTTAATGAAACGAGATGGGTGGGTTAACTGGCAGCCTTTCCGGGTCGAAAAGCATCTCAAATTCACCCGCGCTAAAATTTTGGTCACCTATAAGCTGGAAAATAAAGGAGACGATAATAATAGTTTCCGTTTTGGACCAGAATTTAATTTTGCAATGCTGGGCGGCGATTCTCCTGATAGATATTTTCAATGCGACCAGATTGAACTCGAAAAAAGTGCTCTGAATTCCAGCGCTGTTGATACAGATATCAATTCGATGGCAGTTGTCAATGAATATGATAAGTTTAAAATTATTGTCAAAAGCCACTCTTCTGCAGAATTCTTTAGATTCCCTATCGAAACTGTTTCCCATTCGGAAGATGGTTTCGAACGGGTTTATCAGAGTTCTGTAATAGTTCCTTTTATTTTTCTAGAATTTCAGCCGGGAGAACAAAAAGAGTTGAAATTTGAGCTGGAAGTTAAAAGATTATAACTAGTGTCATATATTTTGCCCTGCTTACCAAATTAATTTAATGGGCATTTGTCTAAATCTGATTTATAAGGATAAGGGGAATAATTTATCTGGATCAGTGCTCACCAGAGGGAAAATCAGAATAATATGCAGGTAATTTTTATTGCTTCAGAAATGGATCCTTATTGCAAGGTTGGGGGGCTGGGCGATGTTGTCGGCACCCTACCAGCTGAATTAAGTCGAAAAGGAATCTCTGTAAAAGTCATCCTCCCGGCTTATGGTTCCATTGAAACAGAAAAGTACGATATTGATTATGAAGTAGACAATTTTTTTGTAGAAATTGCCGGGAAAAAATATGAAACCAAGGTTAGTGAATTATCCCCTAAGAATGCAAATCACGAAGTAATTTTTATTGGTAATCGGGAATTCTTCGACCGTCAAAACGTATATACTGATAGCCTGGGAAATGCCTATGATGATAATTTTTTGCGATTTCTCTTTTTTCAGCAGGCAGCCTTAAAATATATTGAGCGGTCGGATCTGGAACCCGACCTGCTCCACTGCCATGATAATCAAGCTGCCCTTATACCTGTCTATTTACTTTACAAATACCAGAATTCTAAGAGTTTCCAGAATACCAAAACCATTTTAACTCTCCACAATATCGGCTATCAGGGAATCACTGATTTTCATCATAAAAAATATATGGATCTTCCAGAAGAATTGTTCTATCCTGAATCTTTGCTGGAATGGTATGGCCAAATCAATCCGCTTAAGGCTGGAATTTTGACTGCTGATAGGATCACTACAGTCAGTGATACTCACGCCGAAGAAATCACAACAAATGAACGGCTCAGCGCTGGTCTTATGAATGTTATCAATAGCAGAAATGATGAAGTGGTCGGCATCTTAAATGGCGTAGATTATGAAATCTGGAATCCCGAAACTGACCGACATATAAAAAGTAATTATTCTCTGGCCAATTTTGATAAAGGTAAGAAGGAAAATAAAATCAGCCTGTTAAAGGAAGCCAACTTTTCGATAGAGAATACAAATATTCCTCTGATAGGAATAGTTTCCCGTCTTGTTGAACAGAAGGGAATATCCCTGATAATTGAAAATATGGAAGAGCTTCTCTCTTATAATCTTCGAATTGTTATTCTAGGAAGTGGGACTGAACAGTTTCATATTCAGCTCAAAAAATTAGTGCAAAAATTCCCTGCAAGGCTGTTTATTGATTTTGCTTATAATGTTCCCTTTTCTCATCGTATTATTGCCGGTAGTGACATTCTGCTAATGCCATCCCGCTATGAACCCTGTGGTATTACTCAAATGACGGCCATGCTTTATGGAACTGTGCCAGTTGCTCACAAAACCGGTGGGCTGGCTGATACTATTACAGATATGAAGAATGGATTTTTATTTGACGATTATTCTGGAGAGGATTTGATTAATGCAATGGGCAGAGCTCTTGACGTCTATAAAAATAGATCTCAATGGGAAGATCTTGTCATTAATGCTATGAATTCCGATTTTACCTGGCAAAGGTCGGTTGAAAATTATTTGGATCTCTACCGTCAAGTTTCAGAGAAACAATGAAAAAGCAAGCCCCTTCTAGCCAAAAATTATTACAAAATAGATTAATCCGAAATCTTGTTTACTACTACGGATTTTTACAGGTACTTCATCTGGTAGCTTTGATCATTGCCAGTATTCAGTATGTGAAAAGCGGTAGCATTGCTTTGCTTGCTCCACCTCCTTCGCAGGATTGGACGCAACAGTCCCTGTATTTTTTTCTTACCATGGGAACTGTTGATGCCGCCAATGTAATTCTTAGTTATGTTTTTGTAAGAAAATTTATAAAAGGCCAATCTTCTGCTTTTGAGTTGGGATTCATCGCTTTAACTGTCTCGATGTATTCGGCTGTAATCTATTTATTTCCAGTCCTTATGTCAGGAGCATTCCTGGAAAATATTTTCACCTATTCCCTTATCGGCATTTTATTTTTACCGATTATTGTACTTTACTTTTTAATTATCAAAAAAATCCTGACAGATTAACTAAATTCTTCAACGAATTTATGATAGTCAAAGATTATTAATTTTCGGCCTTTTTTCTCGATATAGCCTTTTTTCTCAAATTTTTTGAGAGTACGGGATACAGTCTCCCGCGATGTACCGGCCATATTGGCAATATCTTTTTGATAGGGAAAATCTTCAATCTCGACCTGGCCCTGTTTGATTTTTCCCAGTTCTTCAGAAAGCCGGATAATGCTCATAGCAATTTTATGCTCAGCATTACTGAGACTGAGGTCTTTTATGAGTTGGTCGGATTTCCGCAGCCGGCTGGCCATTTCTTCCAGTAAATAGATCGAAATATCAGGATGTTTTTTCAGCAAACTCAAAAAATCCTGATGGGTCAAAATTAATACTTCACTCTTTTCCAGAGCAGATACATTAGCTGAGCGGGTGACACCACCAAAAATGGCCATTTCACCAAAAAATTCACCTTCACCCAGCATGGTCAAGATAACTTCATCACCATCGGAATTGATCCGGGTGACTTTGACACGTCCACTTTTGATTAAATAAAGATTGTTGCCTGTATCCTCTTCTAGAAGAATGACTTCACCTTTATTATACACCCGGGTACTTACAATCTGTGAAATATTTTCAAGACTATCATCGTCAAGTCGATAAAATATCGGAATTTTTCTGAGTTCTTTTATTTTCATATTTTTGTCCCACTTATTCTTTACTTTTGTCTTTGCCCTTTTTGGAAAATTTATCAATTATGCCAGGAATTTTTTCCATTAATTGTGAATAATCTGTGCTCTTCTTTTTAAGATTAACTATTTTAACTTCGTCTTTGTGAACTGTAATTACAGCAACTGGCTCAATTTTAGCACCGCCACCTGTAGCACCGCCTTCGCCTTTCTTATCCTGACTTTCGCCACTGCCAGCACCAAATCCCAGCGATATTTTGGTTAATGGGATAATGGTTGTTTCTTTAGACTGAACCGGTTTCCCGATTACAGTCTCTGATTCTACGATCTTTTTAAGATTGGTTAACATTTTTTCTATAAGTTCATCTAACATCGCTGCTCCTCCTAAGTTGTTTAAATTCCCGGCTGCGCAATAAAAAGATAATTACAGCCAATACTTTAAATAAATACAACTCCACGCTAATTTGTGCTTTTCCGTCCATCCGATAGTTAAAAAAATCAGGCTCTATAGAAATATTTTTTATCTGCGGTATAATATACCAAATTGAATTATAAAAACCTAGCATTAAACCGGTTTGATATGGATCGCCCAGGCCGATTGTTAGATCGCCAT
>JAIPJV010000052.1 GCA_021734005.1 Fidelibacterota bacterium | reverse complement strand
GCAGAAACAGATTTTTATTGTTTTGATTGAAGAACAATTTAGCGGTAGAATATTCGGCCAAATCCAGACTGTTATCAGAACTAATTTGATTGCCAAGAGAATCATAGACAATTATTGCGCTTCCAACAACAGCCAATCCATCAAGATTTTTACCAAGGTCAAACGGAATAATATCAAGAACTGCAAACTCACCAGGCAGACTGAAAGTAATCTTAGAACCGGATTCCACATCCCATTTAATTCTAAAATCCATATTAAAACCGGCCGGTCCAATACTGTCTATTGAAATTCCTGTAAAGGCATGATTATTATTTGAAGTCGAAGGAGTTGTATAGGGAGTAAATCCAACTCGATCATCGACCAGGCTGTCGCGGCTGCTGTCGTATTCAGGATTTAATACAAAAAAGCCCTGATTACCGGCATACCAAGGGTCAAAAGCCCATCCAATTTCAACATTGGGTCCGAGAATAGGGCCTTCAAAACCAAAATCCTGAGCTCCATCGCCTTCTTCCAGATCAACACCATGCTCATATTTACTAATATTGACCATATTGTCATCAATATGTTTATTGATAATCTTTTCATCAATATGCCAGATCAGAAGTCCTGATCCAGGCAGACCAACATCATAGCGGGGAACCGATAGAAGAACGCCATTATCAGAGAATTGAGCACCGATAGAGTCCTTGATAAGTGGTAAAAGAGAAGGATAGGTATCTTCATACTGGTCTTCGTTTTCCCGATACTCTCGATTTCTGAGAGTGTCCAGATTTATATTGCTGTGCAAAAAATTGCAGCGATTTTCAACTAGATAATATTCATCACTATCAATTGGAATTTTTAGCAGGGTAGAATCCTGACCACTTTCTGAATAGGGAATATTGACGTCAGGGTGATCTTGGTTAATTGTTATTGGCTTTTCCCAGCCCAAATAGGTGCGTTCCCAGGCGGAAGGGAGTCCAGGAACCAGACTATTTAAATTGGCAGAGCCCTGGTCCATTAAACCAAATTTGCCAACTCCAGAACCACCGGATGTATCAGATAAAGAGGGCAGCCCCAGATAAAAACCCATCATAAGGGCAAAAGTGCCATTCAAGCCAAATTGATATTCCTGCGGATTTTCCAGTTGTCCGAAAACTTCATCCCAGTTATCATATTGGATATAATTTTGTGTTTCCGGAAGAATAATAGCATCAGTTACATAATTTTCACCATTATCAACCTGGATTCCATTTTCAAGGCCAAGGTGTTGATCGAAATCTTTTTTGCCCATGTAAGCTGATTTTATATCTTTAGGTGTTGGATCCATTTCAATATTGTAAATCTGTCCCAATCCAGCGTGAAAAATGACTACCAGATCATAATCACTAAAATCCACATCCGAATCAGCAACCTGAATAGCATCGTAGATTAACTCGTTGAGCCGAATATCAACTGAATCCTCCTGTAAAAAGGGGTGATAATAGGCCATTTCCGATTCTAGTTGATAAGAATCGTTGGCTGCGTCCGGAAAAATTCTAGAATTAACAGTATCAATTTGAACTGCGCCACCTGAAACCTGCTCATAATAATTGGCCACCGCTTTGAAATGGTCTTGAAAATAGTATTTGTTGTGAGGTGGCGGGTCAACAGGTAGAGGTTCGAGAATATTCATGTCAACACTATCCTGTGATAAAAGAAATTGACCATTTCCGCTGGTAGCATCATTTTGATCGGGAGCAAAAGAGACCCGGATACCACACATAGTGATATCGTCCGCTCCATAGGATATGACTATCCCAAGGACAAAAAATAATAAAAATAATTTATTTTTCATTCTAATTATCTAAGTCTTAGTTAAAAAGCAATATTCATTGAAAAATGCATTGTATTGGCTCTGGGATGGCCCTGTTCACCGGCTGTATAGCCAAAATCAAAGCCCATTCCAGCATATCTCAAACCAGCACCAAAAGTGGGAACAGGATATTTTCCCTTCATGGTAATATCGCCGGCTTTGTCATATAAGAAACCAACCCGCACTGCAAAACGATTAGCATACCAATATTCTATGCCAAAATTGTGGACTAATTTTTCCAGTTCATTGCTCAGTTTTCCATCATCAGTATCACCATCTTCATCATCTTCACCAATACCATCAGCAGCAGAATCATGCAGTAAAAGCCAGTCATCTACCCAGGAGGTAAAAATCGCTGTATACCAGGATTCAGAATGGGCGGCCTCATGCTTGGAATCAGTATTGTACTCGCCTCGAGGGCCAACATATTCGCCCTCTTCATTGTAATACCCAACTTTTCCGTCACCGTCTATATCTCTATCAGGATATTTTGTAACCAATAATTTATTGAGATCATAGGCAATTTTCAGAGAATTGTGCTCGCCTTTGATTTCGTAATTAAGACCTAGTTTAAGATTGGTGGGCATAGGGTCAGCCTGAGCAGCATCAATAAAAGTAATCTTATTACCAATATTTTGAATACTTAACCCCAGGGATAAATTGTTAAGTAAAAATTCTTTCTTCAGGTAACCAATGTCAAAAGCAAAATTGGTTGCATTACCATCCCCCTGTTCTGCGCCAGCTCCTCTATCTGTGAGATGCTGATGGATTAATTTTACATTTAAGCCAAAAGAGGCAGTACGGGACAATCGGGTGCCATAGGACGCTGTTGCTGCCAGCATATAGGATCGAAATGTTCCCAATTTATTCCCGGTTTCATCGGTTCGAGTTTGCTCTCCAAGATTCATAATAGTCACATTTCCGCCAATAGTTCCATAATCCTGAAAATACTGTTTATAGCCGATAAAGTCATAGTAAAGATCGGACGCTAAATTTGGCAGCCATTTCGTGTGCATGACAGAAAGTTCCCGTTCCGACTGAAAGCCTAATCCGGCCGGGTTATAATAGGTAGCATAAGCATCATCGGCAACAGCGCCGCCAACTTCACCCATACCACATGCTCTAGCGCCCGGTCTGATTAAAAGCCAGACAGCCCCGGCTTCACCCTGGGCAAAAACGCTAACGCTCAAGAGCATTATTATAGGAATAAGTAATAAATATCTTTTCATTTTATCCTCCTGTTAATAATAAAAAACCGGCTATACCGGTTGTACCTCTCCACAAGTTTCATGAGTAGTAAAATTTTTAGAAACAAAACGGCTTATCAATTTTGTTTAATAGACCACCTCTATTTAATACTCAAAAATTTAAGATTTTGCTAACCAATTTACAAGAAAATATCTTCTGCAATTTTTCAGCCCTTTTGCACAGTATATACTAGGAATCAAATGGAAAGTTCCCCTCTTATTTGCTATCAAACTTATTTATTTGATTTCTAAATTCGTTCAGGTCCCGAAATTTTTTGTAAACCGAGGCGTAACGAATGTAGGCCACATCATCCAGTTCCCGTAATTCCTGCATAACGAGTTCACCGATCAGATTGGCTTTTACTTCCGAGCCATCGCTGTTTTCAATTTCTGTCTCAATTCTCAAAACCATTTTTTCAATCTTATCAGCAGGAATCGGCCGTTTATTACACGCTATTTGAATGCTTTTTTCCAGCTTTGATCTGTCAAAATCTTCTCTTGTACCATCGGATTTGATAACTTTGAGCGGGAAACCCATAACATGTTCATAGGTTGTAAAACGTCTGTTACACTCATTACATTCTCGTCTCCGCCTGATCGAACGACCTTTTTGAGCTGAGCGGGAATCGATTACCTTATTGTCCTGAGACCCACAGTATGGACATTTCATTTTTATATATCCAATTTATCATAAAGAGGAAATTGGGCGCATAATTCTTGAACTTCTTTATGGACCTTATCTTTTTCCTCTTTATTGTCATGGTTAGCAACTACTCGATTAATTAAACCGGCAATTATTTTCATTTCTTTTTCTTGCATGCCCCGGGTCGTAAGAGCAGGAGTTCCCAAACGAATACCGCTGGTAACAAAGGGGCTGCGTTTATCAAAAGGCACCATATTTTTATTGGTTGTAATGCCGGCTTCTTCCAGAGCCTGTTCGGCCTCTTTACCTGTAATGCCTTTATTCTCAAGATTGATCAAAATCAGATGATTATCAGTTCCGCCGGAAATCAAACTAAAATCATGGCGGTTTAATTCTTCTGCCAGAGCTTTGGCATTTTTTACGATCTGTTCACAATAGGTTTTGAATTCCGGTTTTAATGCCTCACCAAAAGCAACTGCTTTTGCAGCGATAATATGCATAAGTGGGCCACCTTGAATGCCGGGCATAACATTAGAGTTAATGATCTCGGACATCATTTTTGTGCGTTTGGTTTTGCGTGTCTTGATTCCCATGGGATTTTCATAATCTTTTCCCATCAGAATCAGACCACCACGGGGGCCTCTCAGAGTTTTGTGAGTAGTAGATGTTACAGCATGAGCATGAGGGAGTGGACTGGGGTGAACTCCAGTAGCAATTAAACCGGCTGGATGGGCCATATCAGTTACAAAATAGGCGCCAACCTCATCAGCGATTTCCCTGAATTTAGCAAAGTCAATAAAACGGGGATAAGCACTTGCACCAGCAATAATCATTTTAGGCTTATGTTTTCGGGCTTGCTCAGCAACCTGGTCGTAATCAATTCTTCCTGTGTTTTTATCCACGCCATAGGAAACAATGTTGAACAATTTTCCTGAAAAATTAACAGGACTACCATGAGTTAAGTGGCCACCATGATTGAGATCCATTCCCAAAACAGTATCACCGGGTTGGAGGAAGGAGAAATAGACGGCCATATTGGCTTGAGATCCGGAATGAGGCTGGACATTGGCATATTCTGCATCGAACAGATCTTTGGCTCTTTCAATGGCCATGTTCTCAGCCTTGTCAACTGCTTCACAGCCACCATAATAGCGTTTTCCGGGATAACCTTCTGCATATTTATTGGTCATTGTGCTTCCGGCTGTTTCCAGAACCGCATCGCTGACAAAATTTTCAGAAGCGATCAATTCCAGGGTAAATCTTTCCCGGTCGGCTTCTTCTTTAATAGCTTTTAATATCTTATCATCCTGTTCGCGAACATTTTGAAAGTCCATAAATCCCCTCTATTTTTTTCCTATTTTATTAACTCTTCTTGCATGTCGCCCTGCTTCAAAATGAGTTTTCATAAATTTATCCAGGGACTTGCGGGCATTTTCAGATGTGATAAAATCAGCACCAAAACAAATTAAATTGGCATTATTATGTTTGCGGGCAAGTTCTGCTATATCCGGATGACTACAGAGGGCAGCCCGAACTCCGGAAACTTTATTAGCGGTGATGGACATACCAACACCGGTTTTACATATCAGGACGCCCTTATCTTCAGTCTGGTCTTTGACCTGGTGCGCTACTTTGTAAGCATAATCAGGATAATCTACAGATTGCTTATCTGTAGATCCCAGGTCAATAGTTTCATAACCAGATTTGCTTAAATAATTTACAAGGTTTTTCTTCAGTTCAACACCACCATGGTCAGAACCGATAAATACTTTTCCCAATATTTTAATCCTGTTGCGGTGCTTCTTGCACCCAATCATAGCATTCTTTGCGGGGTTTATAGTCATTTCTGGAAGTACCATCCTGATTGTATTTATTCATAAACCAGTCCTGAGTATTGGGTATTAAGAATTCTTTGAGACGGTCAACTCTGCTTTTTACTGCAGTAAAACCAAATTCTATTGCTTTCTGATAGTAGTCATAGGCTAATTTATAAACCAATTTATCTTCGAAACCAGGCTGAGCACCACCACGGCAACTTTCTGCACCGTCGTAATAGACATCACCGGCTAATTTATACGAGAGGCCACATTCTTTTCTATTGATTGCGGTTTTTGCCCATTCTATGGCTTTGCCATAATTTCCAAGGCTGACATATTTTTCTACAATCTTTTTAATGTTCTGAATATCCTGGGGTGAAATCTGATTGGCGATCTTTTCCCAGGCTTTGATGGCTTCTTGAGGCTTACCGAGGCTATTGTAACATTTTGCAATTGAATTCCAGGCCTCATAATTATTCATCTCCAGATTGGTAACTTCCTGATAGACCAGAATTGCCTGCTGGTATTCCCCACGATCCTGTAAAGCCTTGGCATAATCAAGTCCAGTTCGAACCGATTTATTGTTTTCCCAGGCCTCTTTCTGAACAGTAATAACATCCTTACCCATCTTTTCCATGGCGGTCATTTTATCGTTAATGGCCTGATCATCTTCGGGATTAATGGCCAGAATATTATCTGAGAAACGAAGAACCTCGCGATAATTTTCCTGCTTGAAATTGAGCTGGACTAATTTTCTCAAATATTCAATATTGTCAGGATACATTTCATGGAGTTTTTCATACTGCCTGATCTGCTGCTCGGTCTCTCCCAGACGACCATAAACATAGGCCATGTTTTCTCTTAAATATTCATTTTCCGGCATATATTCCAATCCTTCCAGAAAGACTCCAATAGCTGAGTCGTAATAAGTAGGATTATTTTTAGCCAGATTCATATAGGCTCGACCATAATCAATATAAATATCTTCGGCATAGGCTCCACCACAATTATTTTCGACCATTCTTTTAAAATTTAGAATTGCGCGTTTCCAATTACGGTTGTTATAGTAATTCCAGGCGAAACTAAGATAACGGTCACATACATCACTATCATAATCAGTAGATCCCTGGTCTTCCTGTTCCTGTACCTGAGCTTGTTCTCCACCCTCCTGGGGGGGCGGTGGTACACACTGGTTAACAATTAACAAAGAAAAACTGAGAAGAATAAATAATGCTAAAAATACTTTTCTTGTCTTCATTTCTAACTCCTGCTCTTGGTTACTTTTGAAGGGCATTAAAGAACCATAAACCTCCACTTGTAATTTCAAGGTCTATGGTTATTTTATTTTCTTTACCAATGTCCGGCGCCAAATATCCGTCAGTTATCGAGTAAATCACAGCAACGTCTAATCTGCTAAATCTGTTGTAAAAAGGCAAACCGAATCCTGCACTAATTCCCATTTCTGTGGGTGGATCGCTATCAATTGCATAATCGCCCTGGCGATAATATCCCCCGACACGGTAATACATGCTTTCTAAAAATGTTGCATTATAATCACCGGAAGGACGCTGTTCCAGCCCGATTCCGATCTGATAGGCATCCTGGTATTCTCCCTGACCATAGATAGAAAAATCAGAAAAGGATTGGGGCATTTGACTCAGCACAATATCGGAACTCAGAACCAGATTAGGTTTGATATTTTTGGCCACTCCGAGTTGAAGTCTGGATGGAAAGTTAATATCTTTATATCCAGTAGTGTCGCCGGGGCCAAATTGATAGGCTACTTTGCTGTCATACTGAAAATCCAGATTGTGATCATAATACAGGGCTACTGAATAACTGTGCGGGACTCTCCAATGCAGCCCGCCGCCCAACTGACGCCCTTTTACACTTTTATTGCTATTTAAATAATAGTTGTTTGTACTGGTCTCAGTTCTCAATCGTGAAGAATACTTGCCAAATAAAAATTTGGCCACTAAACCAGCACTTAAGTATTTCGTGACTCGGTATCCACCACCAATATAAAATTCAGAAACACCGCCTTTGGTCAAAAAATCATTTTCATAACTCAAAGTTTCATTATCAAAATCAATCGATTCCGTAACTTTAGTTTCTGAATTGGTTCTAAAAAGCGGCTTTACACCAAAGGCCAGGCCACTATAGTTTCCCAGAGGCAATTTCACAGTAAAACCGGTTAAATCAGCACTCTGGAATTGACCATCAGCTTTTCCAGCACTCATAGATGAATAGTTCAGCTCACCCTGCAGAGAAACTGTATAGAAGCTGTGCCATAAAGCAGGGTTGTAGGAAGTTATATTCAGTGAATCATACACTGCTGAACCAGAAAATCCGAGGCCAGCCATTCTTGTTGTTGATTCTATATACTTTTGACCCAAACCATAACTGGAATAGAATGAATTCTGAGCATTAATAAAGTTTACACTCAGAAAAATTAATATCACCATTAAACCATTCTTGATATATTTTTTTTGCATATATTCTGACTAATTCTCTATTTTTTGATTAATTGTCATAATTTTTAGATCATATTTACGATCGCTAAGGAAAAAGCGAACAAAATCATGGGCATTGTCTTCGCACCAGATAGCAAATTGAAACTTTGCTTTACCTTCTTCCATTGCGGATTGGACAAAACTCCTGACATCCATTGTCACGCTACTGTCTCCAGAATAGGCATACCGAATTGACCGAATTGAACTGTCGATATCAGCCAAAACGAATTCTGAATCCACATCCGTAACAGCAATAGGCATCCCTACATTGTAATCAACGACTTCCCCAATTTCCAGTTCTAAGCGCGCTTCCGATACAATCGTGTTTTTACCAAAAGATGTATCGATTTCAACAGGAAGCACAAAATAGGACTCCAGTCCCTCTGAAAGCATAAGGCTATCATCAATTTCAGACTGATTTAGATATTCTGTCACTGCCACATCTTCTGAAGGATCTATCTGAGCATAAAGCGTATCTCCATCACCATCGCGAAAACCAACCATGAGCTGAAGATAACTGCCGTACTCTGAGGAATAGAATGATTGAATCAGTCCCTGTGTATCTCCAGCATGCAAATTAAAATTCAATTCCGTTTCTCCTGTAATCAGTCCAGCCACTTTATCAAGAGGCAGATCCACTTCCAGATAACCTGAGTTGGCCATAGAATCAGGAATAGTATAGGTTGTGATTTCCTCTCCGCTATATTCGGAATAATTGACCTGACTGTAATCCGATTCCGACCAACTTAGAGAATTATCAAATAAAGATAAAACAAGATCAGTGGCAGTCGAATCATCAGTACCCTTCCAGAGTTGATCGGCAGTATTTATCTCCAGATAGACCTCTATCAGACTATCCTGATTCAAAGTATCTAAACTGAAGTCAGATAGATCATAACGAAGCAAAGAAAAACAGCGCACATCTTCATCCTGACCAAAATATAATATCTGATCATTGCCATTATCAGGCTGTGCGGTTCGCCAATCCAGAGTTTTTGCCAGAGTAATAGTGCTGTCATATTCAATCAGCATATCATCTCTGACCAGCCCGGGGAGGCTCTCATCACAGGAAGTGCTAAAAATAATGGCAATTATAAAAGATAAAAATATTATTGAATTGAAAATTTTATTCATTTGCAAATAGCTAGATCTTTTCCTAGAGTTGTTCAAGAATTCCATCAATTTCATTAGCAAGTTTTTCCCAGTCTTCTTGATTAGTGTTCTCCAGATCAAAACTCTGGATTTTGTCTTCATTGTCGTCCAATACCTGTTCGAAGCCATCATCTTCATATGCTTTCTTCAAGTCGCCGTCATGATTGACTAACAAAACTCTATCAGAAAGTTGAATGGAAGCTTTAACAGCATCCAGGCTATCATCTTCAGCAAACTCTTCGGCTACATCTTTCAGACCAATCTGTTCGTATTGATCCAGGCTATATTTGCTCTTGTCGGACTTTGACATTAGGATCTGAACCAGTTTGACGCCTTCAAAATATTGATCATCAAGAAGACCTGATTCCAGAAGCAGAGAAAGGAGTGACATTTGCCAGTCATTGCAAACAATGATGTCAGGTTTCCAGCGCAGATAGTTCAATGTGGTTAGAGCAGCAGAGGCAAAATATCCAAATCGCACAGAATTGGTAACATCACCTTCTGGTGAATACAGTTCATTCTTGCCGGTTGGTTTGTAGTACTCTTCGTTTTCCAGAAAATAAACCTGAACTTTGGTATTAGGTACAAAAGCAGATTTCACAGAAGCATCTACTTCTTTACCCTGGAATTTCAGTTTCATGTCGCGCAATCTTATAACTTCGCGCAAAATATAACGCCTTTCGCTAATAAAGCCGTATTTAGGCATCATCACTCTGAAGTCCACGCCATTTTCAATAAATACGTTGGGGACTTCTTTAG